>WYBS01000108.1 GCA_011525755.1 Planctomycetaceae bacterium | reverse complement strand
GCCGCGAGCTCGCGGCCGCGGACCCCCTTGTCGAGCTGCCCGCGCACGAACGCGCCGAAGTTGTCCACGGGGCCGTGCTCGTCGACCGCCCGGTTCGCCTCCTCGAGCAGCTCCTTGCTCTCCTTCGCCTTGAGCCTTTTCTTGCGGGTCTCCTCCACGGCCGCCTTCACCTCGGCCTTCTCCACGCCCTTGTCGCGCAGCGCCTGCGCCTGGCGCGGCAGCTCGAGCGCGGCGAGGATCTCCTCGCGCCGGCCCGCCGCCTCCTCCTGCGCGAACGCCGCCGCGGCGAACGCAAGGACCACGATGCCTCGCATACTCGGCCTCCTTTCGCTCGTGCGCGATGGTAAACCGGCGGGGAAGCGATCGGGCGGCGCCGCGCCGCCTCGGGCAATGCCTCGGGTGGCGCCCGCGCGGCGCCCCCGGTATCGTCAGCTTCCCGTCCCCAAAAAAAATGGCGCTACGTCGTTCCGGCGCTTTCGCCGGTAGAGAGGGATGAGCCGGACGGAGAGCCGGATTTGAACGCCACAAGCGACGAAGCCCTGCTGCATGCAGGCACGGAGTCGGCGATGACGCGCCTCGTTGGCCGCTACGAGCGGCCGCTCTACGCCTTCCTCGCGAAGCGGTGCGGCGACGCGCAGCTCGCGGAGGACTGCTTCCAGGAGACCTTCCTCCGGGCGTGGCGCTCCCGCGCGAGATTCGACCGCGACCGCCCGCTGGCGCCCTGGCTCTACCGGATCGCGATGAACGTCGCGCGCGAGGCGATGTCGCGGCGCGGCCGCGACCGCGCGCTCCCGCTTGAGGGGGACCCCGCGCCGGACCCGGCCCCGGACCCCGCGGAGCACGCGTCACGGCATGACGCGCACGCCCGCGTCCGCGACGGGATCGCGGCGCTGCCCGAGGACGAGCGCACGGTCGTCGAGCTCCGGCTCTTCGGGGGACTCTCGTTCGTGGAGATCGCGGAGGCCATGCGGACGCCGGTCACGACCGCGCGGTCGCGCATGGTCTACGCCATCCGGAAGCTCCGTCCGCTGCTCGCGGCGGCGCTCGGGGAGGAGACGGCATGAGCGGCACCGACGACAGGCTCGATTCCCTGATCGCGCTTCATCTCGACGCGCTCGGCGAGGGCGAGGCCGCGACGGTCCGCGCCCGGGTCGCCTCCGACCCCGAGTGGCGCGCGCTCGACGAGCGGGCGAGGAGGATGCTCGGCATCCTCGAGGCGGCCGCGGAGCCCACGACCCCGCCCGCGGGCCTCGCGGCGCGGACGGCGGCCGCGCTCGCGGAGTCGCGGCGCGGCCCGGCGCCCTGGCTGTCGATGCGTCTCGCGGCGGCGGTCCTCGGCATCGCGGCGCTCCCGATCCTCTGGATCCTCGGGCAGTGGCTCCTCGCGGGCCCGCCCCGCGCGTCGATCGTGTGGAACCCCTCGGACACGCTCGCGTCGGGCGGCTGGTTCGGGCCGCGCGTCGTCGTGCGCGACTCCGCAAGCGGCGACCCGATCGCGGGCGCCACGCTCCGCGCGACGCTGACGCCGAAGGAGGGCGAGAAGGTCCCGCTCGGCGAGGGCAGGACCGACGCGAGCGGCGTCCTCGCCGGCGGCGGCTGGCGGCTCCCGGACCTCGCGCCGGGCGAGGCGCGGCTCTCGATCGAGGCCGTCGGCGGCACGCGCGTCGAGGCCAAGGTCTACGTGACCACCGAGGCGCGCCTCGTCGCGAGCCCCGACCGGCGCCGCGTGCGCCCCGGCGAGCGGATCCGCGTCCGCGCGCTCCTCGTCTCGACCGACGGCGCGGTGCCGCTCGCCGGCAAGGAGGTCGCGATCGCGCTCGACGATCCGCGGGGCAACCGCATCTTCCTCGAGCGGCGCGAGACGACCCGCTTCGGCCTCGCGTGGGCGGACTTCCCGATCGACGACGAGGCGGAGGAGGGCGAGTGGACGATCGACGTGCGCGGCGCGGGGCAGGCGCACGTCTCGAACGTGACCGTCCGGCGCGACGCGCTCCCCTCCTACCGGGTCGTCGTGCGCCCCGACCGGCGCTCGGTGAAGCCCGGCGGGCGGTTCCAGGCGGTGATCTCCGTGCGGACGTTCGACGACGAGGTCGTGCGCGGCCTCGCCGCAGAGGCGATCGTAGGGGGCTCCGGGGGCAGGAAGTTCGTGATCCCGGACGGCAGCGCGACCGTCGACCTCGAGGCGCCGGACCGCGAGGGCGCGGTCAAGGTCGAGGTGCGCGTGAGCGACGACGCGGGGCGCGAGGGCGCGGGCGTCGCGAGCGTCTACGCGGCGAAGGACCCGGCGCGGGTGATCGCGCTGCCCGAGGCGGGCGAGCTCGTGCCGGGAGTCGAGAACCGGGTCTACCTCGTCGCGCTCCGCGCGGACGGCGGCCCGGCAACGGGCGCGTCGATCGAGGTCAAGGGGAAGGGCACGCTCGCGGCCGACGCGCAGGGCGTCGCCGTGATGACGATCGGGAAGCCGCGCGCGCCCGCGGAGGTGGTCTCCGTGCGCGCGGTGGTGGACGGCGTCGCGACCGAGTGGAAGGACGTCGCGCTCGACGTGCGGCCTCTCGGTCCCCTCCCGACCCCCCGGGAAAGCGCCGGAAGCCTGCTGCTCCGCACGGACCGCGCGCTCGTCGAGGCGGGCGGCGCGCTCGAGGCCCTTGTCCTCTCCTCGCGCGAGCGCGGGCTCGTCGCGTACGACCTGCGGCTCGACGGCCGGAGCATCGCCGTCGCGGGCGCGGAGCTCTCGAAGGGCTTCGGCCGCGCGAGGATCGTCGTGCCCGGCGGGATCCAGGGGCTCCTCACGCTCCACGCCTCGATGCTCACGGGCGACGAGGTGTGGGCGGACCGGCGGATCGTGATCGTGCGCGGGAGCCGCGACCTGCGGGTGAGCGTGGCCGCGGACCGCGAGCGGTACCGGCCGGGCGAGACGGCGACGCTTTCCTGCGTCGTGACGGACGGGGACGGGCGCCCCGTGCCGTCGGCGCTCTCGCTCGTCGCGGTGGACGAGGCGCTGCTCGCGCTCACGGGCGACCACGGCGGCCTCGCGCAGGCGTGGCAGGAGCAGGCGGGGAGGGCACTCCGGCGCCCGGGCGTGGAGCTCGACCCGGCCGCGATCGGCGACGGCCTCTCGCCGCTCGCGCACGCGACGGCCGCGGCGCTCCGGCCGCCGACGGTCGAGGGCGTGGTCGCGCAGTTGAAGGACATCCTCCCGCTCGACGAGATGGAGGGGTACGCGGATCGCTTCGAGCGCCTCTTCGGGGGCGGCGAGCTCTCCGCCGAGGACCTCCGCTACCGCGACACGCTCCTGAGCTCGCTGCGCGAGCTGGAGCACGCCGCGACGGCCGACGCGCTCCTCCAGCTCTCGAACGTGCGGACGGCGGCGCGCACGCAGGGCTGGGCGGACACGGCGCCCGCGGCGCGCGCGGAGGCGGATGCGCGGCGCGCCTCGATCGCGCACCGGCTGGAACTCGCGGTGGCGCTCCTCGCGGCGGCGGCGCTCGCCGTCCTCATCCTCCGGCGCGGCATGGACGCGGGCAACGCGCTCGCGATGCTCACGTTCCTCTGGCTCGTCGCCGGGATCGCGGTGGCGATCCTCTCGGAGCGGCCGGACGGAGTTCTCGCATGGATCCTGCTCCAGGCGATCGTCCTCGCCGCGCAGCTGCGCGTGGCGCTGAGGGCGCGCGGGACCCAGCTTGGCCTCGTGTGCTTCCTGCACGTGGTCGTCGGGCTCATCCTCGCGAGCGGGCAGCCGGAGCTCCTGCTTCTGGGCGGCCTCTTGCTGCCGATCGTGGCGGCCGCCCAGGCCGCGAGGCGCACGGTGTTCGGCTGGGTGCTCGCGGGAGTCACGTGCACGTTCCTCCTGGGGGGCCTCTTCGTCGTGCTCATCCCCAAGGCCATGGAAGTGTCCGAGGGTGTCGCGGCGCGGTCCGCAGCGGCCGTCATCGCCGGACTGCGTGAGCGGCGCGATCTCGAAGAGATGTCGGTCGGCGCGAGATGGCGAGGGGGAATGATCGAATCGGCCGTCGAGCGGCCGCCCGCGCGGCTGCGCGAGGACTTCCGGGAGACGCTGCTCTTCGCGCCCGAGGTCGTGACCGGCGAGGACGGCCGCGCGACCGTCGAGGTGCCGCTCTCCGACTCGCTCACCGGCTGGCGGATCCTCGCCGACGCGATCGCCGGAAAGGGCGGGATCGCCGAGGGCCGCACGCGGATCGCGGTCTCGCTGCCGCTCTCGGTCGATCTCCGGCTGCCCGCGGGCGGCGTCGTCGAGGGCGACGAGATGGACGTCCGCGCGGTCGTCTCGAACCACACCGCCGAGGCGCGGCGCCTCCGCGTCGACCTGGTGGCGGTCGGCGCCGAGCGGCTCGACGCGGGCGCGCGCGACGTCGAGATCGGCGCGAACGCCGTCGCGGTCGCGGACTTCCGCGTCCGGTTCGGCACGCCCGGCACCGCGACGCTCCGGATCGCGCTCGGCGACATCGACCGCGTCGAGCGCACGGTCGTCGTCCACCGGAACGCGCGCCGGGTCGAGTTCGGCGAGACGCGGCGCGTGAGCGGCGAGGCGGCGTTCTCGGTCCGGCTGCCCTCGGGGCTCTCGCGCGACGACCTCCGCGGGGAGGTCAGGGTCGAGCGCGGCGTCCTCGCGCCCGCGCTCGAGGGGCTCGACGCGATGCTCAGGGAGCCGCACGGCTGCTTCGAGCAGACGTCCTCGATCCACTACCCGAACGTCCTCGTCCTGCGGCAGCTCGAGCTCAAGGGGAACGACCCCGAGGCGATCCGCCGCGCGCGCGACCTCGTGGCGAGGGGCTACCAGCGGCTGCTCGGCTTCGAGGTGAACCGGAGTGGCCTCTTCAGCCTCTACGGCCAGGCGCCGGGGAGCGTGTGGCTCACGGCGTACGGCCTCCTGCAGTTCCGCGCGATGGAGGCAGTGCACCCCGTCGACCCGAACCTCCTGCGCCGGATCGAGCAGGCGCTCCTCCGCAATCGGGAGCGGGACGGCTCGTTCGGCCCGATCGCGCAGACGGCCTACGCCGTCCTCGCGCTCGGCCGCGTGGCGCCCGCCGAGAGCTGCGCGTGGCTCCTCGGCCAGCGCGAGCGGATCGAGGCCGACCCCTACCTCTGCGCGCTCGTCTCGTACGCGCTCCGGGAGAGGGAGCCCGCGGCGGCGGCGCAGCTCGCCTCGCGGCTCCCTGCCCTCGCGGCGCGCGACGGCGACCGCGCGTTCCTCGCCGCCGAGACGACGCTCGCGTGGGGCCGCGGGCCCGCCGCCCACGCCGAGGCCACGGCGCTCGGCGCGCTCGCGCTACTCGACGGCGGCGACAGCGACCTCGCGCAGAGGTTCATGGACTCGGTCGTCTCGGCGCGGATGCCGCGCGGCGACTGGGGCTCGACGCACGCGACCGCGTGGGCGCTCCGCGCGATGGAGCGGGCGGCGGGCGCGTCGCGAGGTCCAGCCCCGCGCACGATCGTCGAGGTGGACGGCCGCGCGTTCGAGCTCGAAGGCGACTCCCCCCGCGCCCCCCTCGAGTTCGGGAAGGAGGAGTCGGACGTGCGCGCCCGCGTGGACGGCGCGGCGGTGGTCGCGGTCCGGGGCCGGGGCTTCCTCCCCTGGGACGTCGAGGCGGAGGGGGTCCGGGGGCCGAAGCTCTCGGTCGAGTGGGACCGGACGGAGATCGCGGCCGGCGAGACCGCGCTCGCGACGATCCGGCTCGAAGGCGGCGCCGAGGGCGCGAAGGTGCCGATGGTCGTCCTCGGCCTCTTCGCGGGCGCCGTGCCCGTGGAGTCCGATCTCGAACGGCTGCGGAAGGACAAGCGGATCGAGCGCTTCGAGCGCTCGGGGAACGAGGTGCGGATCTACCTCAAGGACATCGCGGCGGGCGGGAGCGCGCAGCTCTCCGTTCGCGTGTGCGCGACCGCGCGCGGCACGTTCACGGCGACGCCGTCGCGCGCGTGGGAGTACTACCGCCCCGACGCAATGGCGACGCTCCGCCCCGCGCGGTTCGTCGTGCGGTAGGATCCGGTCGTGGCGAAGCGGCGTGTCCGCGGGAAGGAAGCCAAGGCCGGCAAGCCCCCCACTCGAGACTGCTTCGAGGTGCTGTGGCAGCTGACGCTGGAGAAGTACGGTCCCGCCGCTCACGCCCCGCTTCGGCGGGATGTCGTGCGCGTCATCCGCGGGAAGCCGGATCGGCGAAACAGGAAGCGCTGATCAGCGCGCCGACCCCCTCCTCGACGGTGGCGACGCCGGACCGGGCCCGCGCAATCACCGCACGTCCACGACCGCGAGCCGGTCCGGATCGACGCGGACCTCGCCCGAGCGCTCGGCGCCGAGGCCGTCGCCCCACTCCCAGCGGTACGGCCCGGGCTCGAGACGCGGCGACAGGTAGGCCTGCCCCGGCTCGTCCTCCTCCGCGCCGGCGCCCCACCCGCTCTCCCCGTTGCCGTCGGCGGGCATCACCACGAAATCGAAGCTCCGCCCCGCCAGCAGCAGGATCCGGCCGCCGAGGTCGAACCGGCACTCCTTGGGGTCGTCCGCGTCGAGCAGGACCGCGTGCCCCGCCTGGCCCCGCGCGAGCTCGACCCAGCCGACGCCCGGCGCCTCGAGCGCATCGAGGAACATCGTGTGGAGCCCGCCGCACGGCACCACGATCTCGAACGCGCCCTTCTCGCCCGTCACCGCCTCGCTCGCGCCGCAGCGGAGCCGCCCCCGGACCCCCTGGCCTTCCCCGTTCACGAAACGGCTCCCCACGAGCAGGGGCCCCGGCCGGACGACCACCTCGAGCTCGCGCGGGCGGCCCAGGAGGAGCGTGACCTCGCGCTCGACCATGAACGTGCGCCCCTCCGCCTCGGAGTCGCCGTCGCGCACGCGCTCCGTCCCCATGAACACGAGCCGCGCCGTCACGTCGTGGTCCACCGGGAAGAACACGCGCGAGCGCGTGCCGAGGAGCCGGCCGGGGTAGTGGTCCGCGCCGTTGCTCACGAGGTCCTCGGGCCGGCAGGTCGTCACCTCCCGCGCGTAGCTCCCGTCCGGCAGCCGCATCCGGATCCGGAGCGACGGGTACGGCACGAGATCGAACCGCCCCACGTTCATCTGCTCGCCCCGCCACGTGAACCGGAGCGGCGCGCGCAGGAGCCCCTCGTCGGACTTCACGTCGAGCCTCAGAGGCACGTCCTTCGGCGGGTCGAAGTAGAAGTTGAAATAGCCGTTTCTCGCCGACGTGTCGTGGACGGGCACCTCGTCGCCGAACGTGTCGAACGCAGTGAGCTCGACGCCCGCGTCCTCGACCGGCATCCCCTGGAGCGTCACCTCGCCGAAGATCGCGCCCGCGGGCTTCAGGTGGAAATCGAGGGGCTCCGGGGACCCGTGCTCCGGCACGTCGGCCCAGTGGCGCTCGGGCGCGTACTCGATCGTCAGCGCCGCCTCGATCAGGAATCGGCCGCTCCGCTCGAACGGCAGCTCATAGACGCCGCCCTCGACCGTGCGCACGAGGTCGAACGTCTTCGGGTAGACGACGCGCACCTCGGCCTTCTCGACGAGCCGGCCGTCCGGCCCGTACACGCGGCCCGTGAGGAACGTGGGCTCACGCTTCGGGAGCGTGTCCGCCGGGAGATCCGGGAGGTCGACGAGGCTCTCGCCCTCGAAGAGTCCGGGACGGGAGGGCGCGCGCGGGGGGGCCGGGTCGCGCCGGAGCAGCCAGACGAGCGTGACCGCCGCCACGAGCGCGACCAGGACGAGGAGCCTACGCACCGTAGATCCTCAGGTGGCGCGCCACACACGCGTCGAGGCTGAAGAGCTCGCGGTTGCGCCTTAGCGCCGCGTCCGCGAGCGCGCGCATCCGCTCCGGCTCGCGCGCCGCTCCCTCCAGCGCGCCCGCGAGGTCCGCGGGGTCGCCGGGGTTCACGAGCACGCCCGCGCGCCCGTCGTCGAGGATCTCCGGGATCCCGCCCACGCGCGTCGCGACGACCGGCGTGCCCAAGACCGTCGCCTCGATCGCAACGCGCGGCAGCGCGTCGAGGCGCGACGGGACCACGAGGCAGTCGAGGTTCGGCGTGAACCCGAGGATCCCCGGAAGGTGGCCGACAAACGTCACGTCGAGGCCCTCCGCCTGCCCCCGGACCCCCTCATATCCCTCCCCCGCGACGAGCAGGTGCACGGGCACCTTCCTGTCCTTCAGGATCCGCATCGCGGCGAGGAGGTCGTCGAACCCCTTCACCCACCGGAGCGCGCCCGCGACGCCCAAGAGGTACGCGCCGGCCGGGACGCCGTGCTCCTTCCTGAGGTCTCGCCGCTCGGGCTTCAGGTCGTCGCTCCAGATGCCCGTGTAAACGGTCGTCACGCGGGACTCGGGCACGCCCTTTCCGATCATGTAGCGGCGGAGGTCCTCCGAGACCGCGATCACGAGATCCGCGCCGAGGCTGCCGTAGAGCCAGCGGTCCACGGGATCGAAGCGCGAGAGCCGCGGGTAGGCGCCGCGGCGCACGATGAGCCGCAGGTCCTTCCGCCGGAAGAGCCCGCGCGCGCGCATGCCGACGTACGCGTCGCGGCTCGTCATCGTGTGCAGCACCTGGATCCCGTGCTCGCGCAGCAGCCGGCGGATCCGGCGGCGCGCGCGGAAGTCGAGCTTGCTCCGGATCGCGATCTCGTGGCACGAGACGCCGTCGCGCTCGAGCGCCGCGAAGTCCTTGTAGCGCGGGTCCGCGGCGTAGTGCATCGAGACGCCGCTCTTGGCGAGGCGAGCGACGAGGCGGGAGAGGTAGGGCGTCCGGTCTCCCCCGTCCACGATGAGGACCCGCATCGCCGGTGAGGCTATCAGAGGGGGCTCCGGGGGCGCCGCTTCCGGAACGCCGCGCGCTCTGGTTCAATCTCCGGCATGGAACGGCGGCGCGTCGTCCTCACCGGCATGGGACTCCTCACGCCCTTCGGCACGGGCGTGGAGGCCCTCTGGGACGCCCTCATGGAGGGCCGCTCGGCCGTGCGGCCCGCGGAGGGGTTCGACAACGCGGACATGCCGACGACCCACTACGCGCAGCTCCCCGCGATCGACTTCGACGCGTACGTGGACCCGCAGCGGTCGGCGCTCTGGAGCCGGCTCTCGAAGCTCGCCGTCACGGGCGGCATCCTCGCGGCGCGCGACGCCGGCGAGGGGAGGCCCGCGGGCGGGCGGACCGGCGTGATCCTCGGGACCGGGTACGGCTGCACGTACGAGTTCGAGGAGCAGTTCCGGACGCTCTTCGACAAGGGATGGAAGCGCGTGAAGCCGATCTCCGTGCCGCGGCAGATGCCGAACGCGCCCGCGAGCCACCTCGCGATCGAGTTCGGCGCCAAGGGGATCAACTTCACCGTCTCGACCGCGTGCTCGTCGGGCGCGATCGCGGCGGCGCTCGCGGTGCAGCAGATCCGCGCGGGTGCCGTCGACGCCTGCTTCACCGGCGGCGCGGACTACGTCGTGAACGCGTCCACCGCCGCGGTCTGGAACGCGCTGCGCGTGCTCGCGAAGCGGAACGGCCCCGACGCGAGCCGCCCCTTCAGCAAGGACCGCGACGGCCTCGTCCTCGGCGAGGGGTGCGGGATCCTCCTGCTCGAGGAGCGCGAGGCGGCGCTCGCGCGCGGCGCGAGGATCCGCGCCGAGGTCACGGGCGTGGGCATGTCGAACGACGCGACGAACATCGTCGGCCCCGACGTCGCCGGCGAGGCGGCGGCGGTGCGCGCGGCGATCGGGGACGCGGGGCTCTCCCCCAGGGACATCGACTACGTGAACGCGCACGGCACGGGCACCGAGGCGAACGACGCCAACGAGACGACGGTCTTGAAGGAGACGCTCGGCGCGCGCGCGCGGGAGATCCCGGTCTCGAGCATCAAGGGGCACCTCGGGCACACGATGGGCGCCGCGGGCGCGATCGAGATCGCGGTGACCGCGCTCGCGCTCGAGCGGCAGAAGGTGCCGCCGACGCTCTTCCTCGTGCCGGGCGATCCCGCCTGCGACCTCGACTACGTGCCCGTGCCGCGGGCGCACGCGATGCGCCACGCGCTGACGACGAGCTTCGGCTTCGGCGGCCAGAACGCCGTGCTCGTGCTCTCGCGCGCGTGAGATCCGCTTCTATCCGAGCCGCTTCCGGAAGCGCTCGCGCCAGCCGGCGGAGAGGAGCGGGTGCTCCCCCGCGCGGCGGAGGAGATCCCGGTCGGGCTCCTTCGCGACGCGAAGCGCGGCCACCACCGCGACCGTGAGGCCCCGCGGGTCCCTCTCGACCCACTCGACCGCGTCCCCCGCGGCCACGTCGCCCTCGCGCGCGACCGAGAGGTAAAAGCCGCTCCGCCCGCTCTCCTCGAAGCGGCGGATGATCCCCGCGTCGCCGAAACGGATCCCGAGCTTGAAGCACGGCACGCGCGGCTGCGTGACGACCAGCTCCGCCGAGCCCGCACGCAGCCGGTCGCCGATCCGCACGTCCTCCTCGAGGAGCCCCTCCATGGTGAGGTTCTCGCCGAAGACGCCGAACGGGAGCGCCGTGCCGGGAAGCTCCGCCTTCCAGCGCGGGTAGTGCTCCGACGGGTAGGCGTAGACGGCCTTCTCGCGGCCGCCGTGGACGGAGAGGTCGGACTGCTCGTCGCCGTCGATGTTGAGCGCCCGGACAAGGGCGCGACCCTCGACCGGCGCCTTGAAGACGGAGGTCCTCGCCGTCCCTCCCTGCCAAGGGACCTCGCGCGGACGACCGACGTTCACCGAGAGGACGCGCACGGCGCGCCCCTACCCGCCCTTCGCCTCGAGGGCGGCGTGGAGGCCATCGACGATCTGGTCGAAGGTCGTGATCTCCTTCAGCCGCTCCTCGGGGATCTGCACGTCGAAGCGCTCCTCGACCTCGTAGACGACCTCGATCATGTCGAGCGAGTCGAGCTTCAGGTCGTCCTTCAGCTTCACGCCCGGGACGAGCTTCTCCGGCTCGACCTTGAGCGTCTTCTGGAAGATCTCCCTGACGGAGGAAGCGATCTCGTCCCGGGTCCTCATTTCTTGGTGCTCACCTCGATGGTCCCCTTCAGCTGCTCGTTGTCCGGGAAGAGAGCGAGGCCCTCGGCCCAGAGCTTCTGCGCCTTCTCCACGTTGCCCGCGTCCTTGTAGAGCGTGCCGAGGCGGAAGTAGGTGGCGGCGTGGTGGGGCTCCGGGGCCTTCCGCTTCTGGATCTCGAGCAGCTCCTCGAACTGCCGGATCGACTCGGGCCGCATGCCGAGGAACTCCGGCGCCATGCTCGTGCCGAACGCCTTGCCGTACCGCGCCATCCAGTGCTCGGGCTCCAGCTTGATCGCGGCGTCGTACGCGGCGGACGCCTTCATCCACACGATCCCCTGCTGCGGACCGGGAACGGTGTTGTTCGAGAGGTCCGCGACGTAGGCCGTCGCGAGCGCGACCTGGAGCTCGGGGTTCGCCGGGTCGGCCTCGATCTCCTTCAGGAGGGCCGCGATGACCTCGGCGGTCCGCTCCTTCCGGATCGAGAGCCACGTGAAGAGCCGGTTCGTGTCGTCAGGGCCGAGCTTTCTCCCGCGGAACGAGCGGACGAGATCCTCGATCGACGGGTCCGGGGCGGCCGCCGGGGTCGCCTTGGCGATCCCCTCCCCGGGCCCCTCCCCTTCCGCGCCGCGGGGCGCGGCGACGGGCGAGCCGGACGATCCCGCGGCCGCGGGCTCGCGCGACGCGAGGCGCCGCTCCATCACGGCCATCGCGATCCGCTCCACCGCCGCCTCGTCCAGCGACGGGACCGGCCGCTCCGGCGCCGGCACGCGTGCCGGCGGGGGCTCCGGCTGGAGCGCGTGCGCGAGGAGGCCCCCGAGGACGCCTCCCGCGACGCCGAGCAGGAGCGGGAGCACGGCCTTCATGACTGGCGACCGATCCTGAAGCCCTTCAGGAACTCCTCGTGCACCTTCCTCGCGTCGTCGGCGCGCTTCGCCGGCGCCGCGGTGTGGACGCGGTAGACCCTGCGTTCCTTGATCACGCCCGCGATAAAGGTCACCCCGTCCGGCTTCGTCACGACGCCGCGGAAGCCCTCGGCCCCCGCGAGCTGCGCCGGCTGCTCGTCCATCTTGAGCGCCTCGCGGTAGTAGTCTTCCATCTCCTGCATCTGGTCGGAGAGCGTGCCGTCGTAGGGCGCGCTGATCACGCTCACGACGATCCCCTTCATCTCGAACCGCGCGTCGGCGAGCGACGCGTCGGGCGGGCGGATGATCCCGAAGCCCTCGGGGACGACGCACGCGTAGGAGCCCTGGACGCTGCGGAAGGGGATGCCCCGCGACGTCTTCTCGTCCACGGCCGTGATCGTGAGCCCCGAGACCGCGCGCTCGAAGAGGTCGCGCACCCGCTTCGCCCGCGCGCGGCGCGCCGAGCAGTACACCCGGAAGAGGCGGTTCTGCCCGTAGTACGTGCGGACGAGGAGCGCGCGCTCCCGCTTCTTGCCGTCCTCCGCGAGCTCGACGGCGACCCCCTCGACCTCGACCCCGGGGAGGTTCGTCCCCTTGCCCATCTGGACGTCCCGGAAGGAGATCTCCTTGTACGCGGGACGGCCCGGCGCGGGCTCCGGCGTCTCCTTGAACTCCCGGCCGAGCGCCGTGCGGAGCTCCGAGAGGGTCGCGTAGGGGTTGTCGCGGACGAGAACGAGCACGAACGAATCGTTCTGCTCGTCGCTGTCGTACCGCGCGAGCTCGCTCCACGCGCCCGACGCCGAGGCGATCTTCGAGGTCCAGCCGTAGACGCCCGAGAAGGTGAGCCCGAGCTCCGCGTTCTCGTAGGTCGTCGATACCGGCTCCGCGGGCTTCGCGGCGGGCGCGGGGACGGGGGTCGGCGCCGGCTTCGGCTTCTGCTCTTCCTGGCCCGGCGCGAGCGTGTAGATCGACAGAAGCGCGCCGAGGGCAAAGGCTCGTCGGTACATCGGGGACAACTTAGCACCATGCTGCGGTCCGGGATAGGGAGTCGGGGGGGCTCCGGGGGCCGTCACCGCGCGGGAAGGGGGATGGTACGCCGCTCCCCGGCGCCCTCCACGACGAGGATCCCGGTCGCACCGCCACGGAGGCTCACGCGGACCATGCCCGGAGGGGGCGCGCCCGCGAGGAGGAGCGCCGCCGCCTCGGTGATCCGGGCGCTCGCCTGGGCGTCGCGCTCGAGGTGCGGCGCCCTCGCCGCGCGGCGCGGGGCGACCGGCTCGTCGGTCGTCATCGCGCGGGGACCCGTGGCCCCGTACCACGCCGCCCCCGAGCCCCCGAGGTTGAACGTCGCCGCGGTGCGGCCCCTGAGCGTCATCGCCACGGAGAAGGGGCCCGTGCCTTCCTCGTCGGGATCCTCCGGCGCCCCCTCGAGGACACGCCGGAACAGAAGCGTCCACACGAGGCCGTTGAGCGGCGGCGTCGCCTGCTCGCGGATCGGGCGCATCACCGCCGCGACGTCGCCCAGGGCCCCGAGGAACCCGCCGGTCATCCCCGGCCGCGCCACCAGCGCGAGAGGGGGATCCCGGTCCTCATGGAGGACCACGACAAGATCCCGTGCAGCCTCCGCGGGGAGGAGGCACGCCGCCTCCGGGCCGGGGCCGACAGCCCCCTCGCGCGGCAGGTCCCTCGCGCCCTCCGCGAGGCCGAAGGCCGAGATCTCGAACCGGGTGTCGAGGAAGAGGGCCTCCTCGAACGAGATGCCGGCGCCCTCAGCGACCCCCTCGATCTCCAGCCGGTAGGCCCCGGGCAGGAAGCGCGCGAGCCGCTCGCCGCAGGTCCTCACCGCGAATTCCCGCATGCCCTCCTCGGGGAGCGCGCGAGAGAGCTCCGCCCGGATCCGCTCGCGGAGCGCCTCGCCAAGGGCCTTGCCCTTCGCCCTCCCCGGGCCGCTCACCCTGACGATCAGGACGCCCTCCCGCTCCTCGACGCGTGCGCGGGCCGTCGCGCCGCCCCCGGAGCCCCCCCTCTTCGACCAGGAGAAAAGGGTCGCGGCGACCGCCAGCGCGACCACCAGGACGGCAAGCCATCGATACATGCAAATCGTTTCAGGACAAAGAGTTACGGCAGTCGATCACCTTGACGGTTTCGCGGGTGCATGGTAGCGTAAGGAGCTTCGCGATGGAGCCCCCCGTCGATACCCCTGAGACGCCCGGCGAAGGCGCCCCCTTCTCGCGGGATCCGCCGGACCGGATCAAGAACCTCCTCATCGAGGAGGAGATGAAGACGAGCTACCTGCGCTACGCGATGAGCGTCATCGTGTCGCGGGCGCTCCCGGACGTGCGCGACGGCCTGAAGCCCTCCCAGCGGCGCATCCTCGTCGCGATGCACGACCTGAACCTCACGCCGGGGGCGAAGTACAGGAAGTGCGCGAAGATCGCGGGCGACACGTCGGGCAACTACCACCCGCACGGCGAGGCGGTGATCTACCCGACGCTCGTGCGCCTCGCGCAGCCCTTCAACATGCGCGTCCCGCTCGTGGACGGGCAGGGGAACTTCGGCTCGGTCGACGGCGACCCGCCGGCCGCCATGCGGTACACGGAGGCGCGCATGACCGCGGCCGCCGTGGACCTGCTCGCGGATCTCGAGCTCGACACGGTCGACTACCAGCCGAACTACGACGAGTCGCGGACGGAGCCGAAGGTCCTCCCGGGCAAGTTCCCGAACCTGCTCGTGAACGGGTCGATCGGCATCGCGGTCGGCATGGCGAGCAACATCCCGCCCCACAACCCGGGCGAGGTGTGCGACGCGCTCATCCGGTACATCAACAACCCCGAGTGCAGCCTCAACGAGCTGATGGAGGTGATGCCCGGCCCCGACTTCCCGACGGGCGGCGTCATCTGCGGGCGCCAGGGGATCCTCGACGCCTACGCCACCGGGCGCGGCCGCCTGATCGTCCGCGGCCGGATCACGGCCGAGGAGGAGAAGGAGGGGCGCTGGGTCCTGACCGTCGAGGAGATCCCGTACCCGCCGCGGCGCGACCTGATCATCGAGCGCATCGCGGAGCTCGTGAAGGAAGGCGTCCTCCCGGGCATCGCGCGGCTCGACGACTACGCCGACCGGACGAACCCCTACCGGATCCACATCCAGCTGAAGAAGGGCGAGGACCCGAAGGTCACCGAGAACCTCCTCTACCAGCACACCCCGCTCCAGGAGACCTTCGGCGTCAACGCGATCGCGCTCGTGAACGGGCGGCCCGAGACGCTCGGGCTCGTGGACCTGCTGCGGAACTACCGCGACTACCGGGTCGAGGTCGTCCGGCGCCGCACGCGCTTCCTGCTCGCGAAGGCCGAGGCGCGCGCCCACATCGTCGAGGGCCTCCTGAAGGCGCTCGACATCATCGACCAGGTGATCGACACGATCCGGAAGAGCGAGAGCCCCGAGATGGCGCAGGCGCGCCTCGTCGACCGCTTCCAGTTCACGGAGAAGCAGGCCGAGGCGATCCTCCGCATGACGCTCGCACGGCTCACCGGCCTCGAGCGGAAGAAGCTCGTGGACGAGCTCGACGAGCTCCGGAGGAAGATCGCCGAGTACAAGGCGATCCTCGGCTCCGAGCGCAAGGTGCTCGACGTGATCATCGGCGAGCTCCAGGAGATCAAGGAGAAGCACGGCCGGCGCCGCATGACGGAGATCACCGGCGAGGCGGTCGAGTTCCAGCGCGAGGAGCTCGTGGCGCCCGAGGACGTCGTGGTGACGATGAGCCGCGGCGGCTACCTGAAGCGGGTGAAGCTCGACACCTACCGCGCGCAGGGGCGCGGGGGGCGCGGCATCATCGGCGCCGCCACGAAGGAGGAGGACTTCATCACGCAGCTCTGGTCGGCGCACACGCACGACACGCTGCTCTTCCTCACGACGCAGGGACGCGCCTTCGCGAAGCGGGTGTTCGAGATCCCGGAGCTCGCCCGCGAGAGCGCCGGGCGGAACATCAAGAACCTGCTCGAGCTGCGCGAGGGCGAGGAGGTCACCTCCGCCTTCGCGATCAAGGACTTCGACGACCGGGACATCCTCTTCGCGACGCGGCAGGGCGTCGTGAAGAAGGTGACGCTGTCGCTCCTCCGCAACGCGGCCCGCCAGACGGGCATCATCGCGTGCGAGCTCGACGAGGGCGACGCGCTCCTCGGGGCGGCGCTGCTCCAGGGCGGCGAGGGGGTGATCCTCGCCACCGCGCAGGGCATGGCGATCCGGTTCCCGGAGGGCGACGTGCGCCGGATGGGCCGCACCGCCCGCGGCGTGCGCGGCATCAAGCTGCGCGAGGGCGACGAGGTCGTCGGCCTCGCGATCGCGCGCGACGGCGCGGCGCTGCTCACGCTCTGCGAGAACGGCTACGGCAAGCGGACGTCCGTCTCCGAGTACCGGCCGCAGACGCGCGGCGGCCTCGGGCTCAAGGACATCCAGACGACCGAGCGCAACGGCAATGTGGTCGCCACCTGCGTCGTGGACGAGGGGGACGAGATCGTCCTCATCAGCGCGAAGGGGATGATCGTCCGCACCCGCGTCGCGGAGATCTCGGTCATCGGCAGGAACACGCAGGGCGTCCGGGTGATGAACCCGAAGCCCGGCGACCGGCTGCTCGCCTGCGCCGTGGTCCCGCCGCAGGAGGCGGGGTCCGAGGGCCCGCCCGAGACGCCCGCCGAGGCGCCGGCCGAGTAGGCCCCCCCCATTCCGCGGCCCGGCCGGCCACCGAAACGGTACAATGCCGGCGTCGGCCCCGGAGCCGGGAGCCCGGTCGTCGGCCGCCCACCGGCCAAGGAGAGACCATGCGCAGACTGCCGATGCTTCTCACGACGCTCGTCCTCGTCTTTCCCGCCCTCGCGCAGGAGGAGACGGAGACCGTGAAGGACGAGCGGAGCGGGCTCGTCATCCAGATGCCGGAGCAGTGGACCCGCGAGTCGTCCCGCGAGCAGGGAAGCGTCAAGTTCGCGGCGATCTACGACCTGAACCGCACGAAGTACGTGATGTTCTCGGTCGAGACCGGCCCCATGACCGGCTTCGAAGAGGGGCCCTGGCTCGCCAAGGAGAAGGAGGGCCACGCGAAGTTCCTGAAGACGACCGACGTCCCGTGGACGACCGAGCCCCTGATGGTCGGCGGCGTGCGGACGACGCGCTACACGATCGGCGGCAAGACCGAGAAGGGCAACGACATGCGGATCCGCGGCTGCGGGTTCGTGCAGAACGACGTGTTCTTCCGGATCCTCGAGGTCTCCTACGGCGGCGTGCACACGGAGGCGGCCGACGCGATCAAGGCGATCTGGGATGCGGTGAAGTTCGAGGAGGCGAACCCGTTCGCCGAGGACGACGAGGAGAAGGAGGAGGAGGGGTCCGGGGAGGAGGAGGCCGCGGGCGGGGAGACCAAGGAGGCGGGCGGCGAGCAGGCGCCGAAGGGCGAGCCGCTCGTCATCGAGGACAAGGTCGGCAACTTCAAGGTGTCGGCCGCCCCGGGCTGGGAGATGGACCGCGCACCCCAGGAGGACGACGGGACCGGGCTCCGCATGATCCTCAACCGGAAGATCGACAGCGGCGACATCGTCGCGTCCATGCAGTTCTTCCGCATCCGCTGGGACGATTCGACCGTCTTCACGAACGAGGAGGCGGGCGACTTCCTGATCAAGAAACTCCACGAGAACAGCCAGTTCTTCGAGACCTACTTCGAGGAGGGCTCGGCGAAGGTCATCCGGCCCGAGATCGACGTCCGGGTGCGGCTCGGCGGCGCGGACAAGTCGTGCGCCTACGAGATCCGCGCGCTCAAGCTGTCCGAGGAGGCGAAGATCGAGGAGGCGAAGAAGCTCATCGCCCGCGGCGACACGTCCGTCACGGTCCCCGAGTTCAAGCCGACCGTCGTGCGCGGCCGGCTTGCGATGATCTCGCCCTACATCTACGTCACGCGGACGGAGTTCGCCCGGAGCCTCGCGGACAACGAGCAGATCCTCGCGGAGTTCAACCAGATCCACGACTCGTTGGAGTTCGCGTCCACCGAGGGGAAGCCGCCGCCGCTCCACTCGGGCGATGGCCCCTTCGGGAACACGGTCGCGGATCCCGCCAACAAGGCCGAGCGCAAGAAGTCGAAGGTCCACGAGTTCAAGAAGGGCGCGAAGGTCGCCGCGGCGCTGAAGATCGACTACGTCCTCCCGCCCGGCTTCCAGGAGGCGGAGGTGGTCCAGGACGAGGCGTCGGGCGGCGCCGTCGGGGGCCCCGACGTGCCGCTCCAGGTGGTCGCGCAGGACGAGAACAACGGCTGGGTGTGGTTCCGCGTCATCGCGGTCAGCCAGAAGTCGCTCGCGTCCAACGAGAAGTTCCAGGAGAAGCAGAAGACCTTCGAGACCTGGATCAGCAACTTCGAGTCGCTGGCGCGCGGCACGGGCAGGCTGCCGAAGAAGCCGGTGGGCATCAGGGTCGGCAACCTCGACGGGGACGGCTGCGAGATGGAGGGCAGGATCAACGACTTCCGCGCGAGCGAGCTCAACATGGTGACGATCGAGGGCGGATGGTGGATCAAGGTGGAGATGCGGACCCGCGGCCGCGGCGCCGAGACCTTCGCCGACGGCATCAAGACGTTCCTCAAGAAGTTCCGGGCCACGAAGAAGTGATGACGAGAAACCCCCTCCCCTCGCTCCTCCTTGCCGCGCTTCTCGGCGGCACAGGGATCGCCGTCGCCGAGGACGGCAAGACGATCCGCGACGAGGCCTCCAACTTCGAGATCTCGGTGCCGCCGGAGAAGGCGGACGACTGGGACAAGATGGAGCACGAGGAGCGGAAGGACATCAAGGCGCACTTCCGCACCGTGTTCGTCGACTCCGAGCCGCTCGCGTCGGCCGAGGTGCAGGTGATCCTCTTCCCGATCAACCGCGACCTCGCGACGCGGAGCCTCGAGTCGATCGCGAAGCAGTGGGCGGCGTCGATGGAGGGAAGCCTCGCGAACCCGCGCGACCTGAAGGAGGAGAAGACGACCCTCGGCGGGCAGGAGGCCTACAGCCGCGACGTCAAGGGCGACCTCGTGAGCGACTCCGGCATGGGCCACGTGACGTGGCACATCGCGCGCATGGGGAAGTCCGTCTACGTCGTCCACGTCGTCCGGACGCACCGCGCGGTGGGCGACGAGGGCCTCGAGGAGGAGATCGGGAAGATCCGCGACTCCTTCAAGTTCCTGAAGATCGAGGAGGTGAAGGCGGATCCGAAGGCCAAGAAGGGCGAGGGCCCCGGCGGCCCGGCGGGCGCCGGCGCCGGCAGGGAGAAGGACAAGGGGCCGTCCCCCGAGCAGCTCGCGCGCGAGGAGATGAAGCTCGACTACTGGCGGCTCAAGTTCGTGAAGCCCGAGGGGCTCCTGAGCACCCCGCCCGAGAAGTTCGACGAGTCCGAGGTCGCGAACCACTGCGTCGCGAAGTTCAACCGCACCGTCGAGCAGAGCTCGATCCTCATCCGGGTCTACGCGCAGCTCGACAAGAACCAGCAGTTCACGATCGAGCAGCTCGCGGAGCGCACCCTGCAGAGCTTCAAGCAGACGTTCAACGAGAAGAGCCGCCTCCCCGAGGAGGTCGAGAAGGACTACAAGAAGTTCCCGCAGTCGAAGGACGCGATCCGGCTGAAGCTCGTGGGCAGGCGCACGACCCCCGAGGTCATGATCTGGTACTTCGCGCAGTGCAAGAACGGCCGCCAGTACCAGATCGAGATCCACTTCTGGGGCGGCGAGGCGGAGAAGTTCTACAAGAACCAGCTCGACGACTTCATGAAGAGCTTCAAGCCGTTCGACGACTAGACCCGGCCGCGCCGTGCCGCTACGACCGGAAGGCCGATCCACCGCAGGGCCGCGGAGTCGCAGAGGGGCCCCGGGCCGCTGCCGTCTCCGGTCCGGCGTTTCCGCCGCCTTCCTGGCGCTGTGCGCGACAAGCGCCCTCCCGGCGCCCGCACCCGAGCTCTTCCGGGAGGAGACCTGGAACTACCGCATCCTCGGCGAGCTCCCGCGCGGCTGGACGCGGCGCGCGGACGCCCTCGTCTTCGCCTACGCGATCGACGAGATCCCGCACGCCTACGTCCACCTCCTGCGGGGGCACGTGGAGGGGGCGGTGGACGTCGAGAAGCAGCTGCGGCAGCGCGCGGTCCACTACCGCTTCCCGGGCGCGGACGACGGGAAGGAGACCGTGAAGAAGTCGACGTGGGCGGGCCGCGACGCCGCGATCCTCGAGCACGAGGCCGAGGTCAACGGCGTCCGCTGCCGCCGGCGCGTCGAGGCCCTCGTCGCGCGGGGGGTCTGGTATGAGCGGATCGAGACCGTCTACGGCGCGACGACGGAGGAGATCGACGCGTGCCGGGAGGGCCTCGACCTCTTCCGGAAGGGATTCCGCCTCCTCTCCCCTCCGCTCACGGCGGAGGAGAAGGCCGACCGCGCGGAGCGGACGATCGAGAGCGCGGAGTTCGGGTTCCGCCTCGTGAAACCCGAGGGCTTCCTCCGCAAGGAGGTCGACCTCGCCGCGGACCCGGGCCTGCGCGTGGCGTTCGAGAAGCGGCTCGAGGACGTGCGCCACGGCGTGCTGGTGCGGCTCTTCGAGTACGGCGTGCGGGACGACATCCCGCCGAAGGCCTGGATGGACCTCTTCCACGGCGGGTTCTCGAACCACGTCGCGAAGGCGGCGCGGGCGCCGGCCGAGGCGCCGGAGGTGCCGGGTGCGCAGGAGACGCTCGCGGAGCGCTTCACCGGCGAGCGCGACGGCCGCCCGATCGAGGAGCTGGTCGTGGTCGTGCGCGCGGCGAGCGGCCGCATCTTCTGCCTCCGCACGCGCACCTCCGGCCCCGCCCACCCGCCGTCGGTGGGTCTACAGGTCAACGGTTAACCTGCGAGGACGTCGCAACTCGCTGCGGCAGAACGAGTTGGGAACGACGGACCGCGGAACCCGTTCCGCACGGCGGCGGCGCGGGGCATCGTAGCGTAGAGTGGCCGCGACTCGTGCTTCGGCGCGAGCGGGAGGGACGAATGCGACGGACAGCGCTCCTCGCGGCACTCACGGTGTGTCTCGTGCTCGGCACCGGCTCCAGCCTGCGCGGCGAGGATCCCGGCCTCGAGGGCCGCGTCGCGACGCTCGAGCGCGAAGTGGCGACGCTCAAGGCGCGGCTCGACAGGGTCGAGGGCGCGAGAAAGCCCGAGCGCCGCGGCGACCGGGTGGCGACCATCGAGGACATCAACAACCTTCGCAACCTGGTCGGCCTCGTGGTCGTGAGCGCCAAGCCGCCGATGAAGGACGGCGCGCTCGACCCCTATGCCTTCGTGACGACGGGCGACATCGGCCGGGCGCAGTACAAGGTCTTCCGCAGCAACCGTCAGGGCAAGGGCCCGACCGACGACGAGATCGCGCGCGGCGACTACGCGAACTTCCCGTGGGAGCGCTACCGCGGCGACGCCGCGAAGCTCCGGGGCGCCCGGATCCCGCTGCTCTGGGAGAAGGAGCCGGGCGCGGACGGCAAGCACGTCGCCGGCATGAGCGACGGCTCGGCGGAGCTCGTGAGCCCCGAGGGTCTCGCGGCCGCCCTCGGACGCTGAAGCCGCGCGCGAACGGCCGCTACCGCAGCGCGTCCATCGACCAGCGGACGCGCATCAGCATGTCCCCGCCCACGGGGTCCTCGGCGAGGCGGGCGGCGATCGGGGCGAGGAGCGCCAGTCCCTCCTCCCCGCGCCCCTCCACCCCGAGGAGCCGCGCGCGCACGATCGCGTGCTCGACCGCCGCCCCTTCGATGCGGTCGAGTCCGTGCCGCCAGACGGTCTCCGCCGCCCCCAGCTCGCCCGTCGCCGCGAGCGAGTCCCCGGAGTCCACGAAGAGGATCGGCGGCACGGCGTCGCCGTAGATCCGGCGCGCGTCCTCGTACGCGACGAGCGCCTCCGCGTGCTTGCCCGCCTGCGCGAGCGCGCGCCCGCGCCTTGCGATCAGCGGCGCCCCCTCGAGCGGCGCGCGCTGCGCGATCGCCGGGAGGATGTACGCCATCTCGTCCGACCCGCCGATCGCGTCGAGGATCCACGCCGCGCGGACGAGCAGCGGCGTCGCGCCGTACTGCCGCACGACGAACGCGCGCGCGTCGTCGCGAAGCCCGCGCGGCGAATCCCCCGGCCGCCAGCCCGCGCGCGCGAGCGCGTAGGCGGCCTCGACGCGCACCGTGCGCGCCGGATGACGGAGGAGCCCGATCAGCGCGGGCCCGGCGGCGGGGTCGGGCCGCTCCGCGAGCGCCGCGAGCGCCGCCTGCACGAGACCGGTCTCGACCCAGCCGAGCGCCTCGCGGAGGGTCTCGTCGCCCCGCGGCAGCGCGCGCAGCGCCGTCGCGCGGGAAAAGAGGGGGCTCCGGGGGTCGCGCGCCGTCCCGAGAAGCCGCTCCCACGCCACGAGCCCCTTCCGGAGATCGGCGACGAGCGCCGTGTCGCGGAGCATCCGCTCGTCCGGCGGGCCCCACCACTTCTCCTTCGCCTCGCGCGCGGAGGCCGTCGTCTTGTCGGCGTGGCAGGCGTTGCACGCGTTCGGGATCCCGAAGCGCTCGGTCAGCGCGGGCTCGGGGCTCCGGATCGAGTGGTCGCGGTGCCCGAGGGCGAGCCGCGGCATGTGGCAGTCGGCGCAGGCGACGCCCTCGTGGAACGTGTGCTCGCGCCGCGCGAAGCCGTCGTGGCACCCGGTGCACGCCGCGTCGCCCGTGGGCCGCGGCTCGCCGTGCACCGCGTGGCAGGAGAGGCAGGTCGCGCCGCCGGCCGCGCAGCGGGATCCCGAAAAGGCCGTCCCCGCCCCGTGCACGGCCGAGCGCCGCCCGTCCGCGAAGAAGCCGGGGCCGTCGAGGTTCAAGGAGACCGCCGTATCCGCGAGCGGCGCCGAGGGATCCTCGGGCGGCGCGAAGAGGAACTCGTGCGTGCCGTGGCAGAGGAGGCAGCCCCCGGAGCCCCCGGGGAAGAGCTTCGCGGGCGCCTCGTACGCCCCCGCGCGCTTCTGCTCGTGCCAGAGCGCGTGGACCGATCCCGCGCCGTGGCACGCCTCGCAGCCGACGCCCGCCTCGGCCATCGTCGACGCGTACGCGTCCCCCTGCGCCTCGGGGCGGAACCCCGTGTCGAACCGCGTCGCGTGGCAGTGCGCGCAGTCGCGGTTGAAGATCACCTGGCGCGTGTCGCCGGGCGCCGGGTCGCCGGTGAGCGGCTCCCAGAGGTCGGCGGTCGCGGCCCAAGCCTTCGCGTCCGCCCGCCACGCGATCGGCAGGAGCCGCCACGCGCCGCGCGCGTCGGTGAAGAGGCAGAGCTCGATGCGGTCTCCGGCGACCCAGGTGACGCGGTGGTTGCCCGGCGCGCGCCGGTCGCGCGCCTCGACCTTCACGACGAACGCGTTGCCCTCGCGCTCCGGCGTCGCCTCGCCGACGGGCTTCCCGTCGAAGGCGCCCGCCGCCTCCGACGCGGGGCGGAGCGTCCGGGCGTGGGCGGTCGACTGCCACGCCGCGTGCTCCTCGCGGTGGCAGGAGAGGCACCTCGAGGAGCCCGTGAACGAGGCGACGGACGGAAGCGGAGCCTCGGCGGAGGAGGGGGGGCGCGGGGGGGAGGGCGCGCGCCGGCCGAGCCAGAACAGGAGAGCGCCGGCCGCGACCAGCGCGAAGGGCCACGCCCAGCGCATCGGGAGATCGTACACTCGCGCGGGATGGATCTCCTCTACCTGACCGCCGGGCTGCCCGGCAGCGGCGGCGTGATCCGGAGAAAGCCGGAGGACTTCCGGGTCACGGAGATCCCGCTCTACGAGGCGTGCGGCGAGGGGGAGTTCCTCTTCCTCCTCGTCCAAAAGCGCGGGATGGGCACCTTCGAGGCGGTCCGTCGGCTGGCGCAGGCGCTCCGGATCCCCGAGCGCGAGATCGGCTACGCCGGGCTGAAGGACGCGCGGGCGGTGACGACGCAGTGGATCAGCGTGCCCGGGCCCCTCGAGGAGCGCGCGAGGGGGCTCGAGCTCCCCGGGATCTCCGTGCTCGAGGCGCGGCGCCACGGGAACAAGCTGCGCATCGGCCACCTGCGCGGGAACCGCTTCTCGATCGTCGTGCGCGGCGCGCCGCCGGGCGGGATGGAGCGCGCGGGGGAGATCCTCGACGTGCTGCTCCGGCGCGGCGCCCCGAACTACTTCGGCGAGCAGCGGTTCGGCGCGCGCGGCGCCTCGCACCACTACGGCGAGGCGATCCTCCGCCGCGACTACGACACCTTCCTCAAGCGCTTCCTCGGGGGGCCGCCCGCGGGCGAGAAGGACCCCCGGATCCTCCGGTCGCGCGCGGCCTTCGAGGCCGGCCGGATCGAGGATGCGTTCGAATCGATGCCGATGAACCGGCGCGCGGAGAAGAAGTGCCTCCACGCGCTCCTCCGGTTCAAGGATCCCGAGCGCGCGTGCATGGCGATCCCGAAGCGGATGCGGCAGATGTACGTCTCCTCGTTCCAGTCCTCGATCTTCAACGTGGCCCTGGAGCGCCGGATCCAGGGGCTCGACCGGCTGGAGGACGGCGACCTCGCCTTCGTCCACCGGAGCTACAAGGTTTTCCCGGTGGCGGATGCGGCAAGGGAGCAGCCGCGGTGCACCGCCTTCGAGATCTCCCCGTCGGGACCGATCTTCGGGACCCGCACGCTCCTTCCCGAGGGGGCTCCGGGGGCCATGGAACGGGCGCTCCTCGAGGAATCCGGCCTCGGCATCGGGGACTTCGCGCCCCAGGGCGGGCTCCGGTTCGACGGCAGCCGCCGGCCGCTGCGGATCCCGATCAAGGAGGCCGTCCTCGCCCCCGAGGGCACGGACGCGTTCCGCGTGGACTTCGTCCTCCCCTCGGGGTCGTTCGCGACGGCCGTGATGCGGGAGGTCGTGAAGGCGCCCGCGGAGGCCCCGGCCGAGGCACCGGCCGCCTGAGCGGCCCCCGGACCCCCCACGAATCGCCCCCTAATGCGGGTGGCTCGCGCTAATCTCTAGGGGTTGCGCGTCATCGCGGTCTTCAACCACAAGGGCGGCGTCGGCAAGACGACGACGGTCGCGAACCTCGGCGCGGGGCTCGCCCGGCGGGGCCGTCGCGTCCTCCTCGTGGACATCGACCCGCAGGCGTGCCTCTCCGTCCACTTCGGCCTTAACCCCGAGAGCACGGAGAGGACGATCTACGACGTCTTGTGCCGCGATCTGCCGTTTTCGGACGCGGTGCGGGAGCTCGAGGGGCCTGCGCTTCTCGGCGTGCCGAGCCATCTCGACCTCGCGGGGGCGGAGCTCGAGCTCGCGACGACGATGGGCCGCGAGCGGCTGCTGCGCGACGCGCTCGATCGCTACCTCGAGGCGAACAGGGACCTCGACTACGTCCTCTTCGACTGCCCGCCGTCGCTCGGGATCCTCACGGTGAACGCGCTCGCCGCGGCCGACGAGGTGTTCGTGCCGCTCCAGACGGAGTTCCTGGCGCTCCGCGGCGTCGGCAAGCTCGTGGACGTGGTCACGCTCGTGCGGCGCCGGCTCAACCCGACCGTGCGGATCACGGGCATCCTGCCGACGCTCTCGCGCACGGGGACGCTGCTCGCCCGCGAGGTGCAGGAGGAGATCGCGCGCCACTTCGGCTCGAAGGTCTTCAAGACGCGGATCCGGAGCAACGTGAAGCTCGCGGAGGCGCCGAGCCACGGCCAGTCGATCTTCGCCTATGCGCCGGGCTCCGCGGGCGCCGAGGACTATGCGGCTCTCGCGGGCGAGGTGGACGTCATGGACGTGCCGCACCGGGTGATCGCGCCGCGCGAGCCCGAGATCCTTGTCGACGAGATCCTCGCGCGCGTCGAGCGGCCGTCGGCGTGAAGGTCTTCTTCCCGCCCCGCCACATGCCGGGGATCCGGCTCGAGGGCGAGGTCCTGGAGGGGGGCGCGGGGGGAGGAAGGCCGTGCGTCGTGAGCCACCCCCACCCGCTCGCGGGCGGGACGATGCGGCACCCGGTCGTCGAGGGGCTCTGGCGCGCGGCGGCGGCGGCCGGCATGCGCGCGCTCCGCTACAACTTCCGGGGCGTCGGGGAGTCGACGGGCGAGCTGACCGCGAAGTCGCCGCTCGCGATCGCGGACCTCATGGGCGCGATCGACTTCCTCGGCGGCGGCCCGGTGCTCGCGATCGGCTACAGCTACGGCGCGCGCACGACGCTCCACGCGATCCACGACGGCGCCGCGATCGAGCGCGCGGTGCTCGCGGGGCTCCCGACGCGGTCGCCCAAGAACTCCGCGGCGATGGCGAACCTCTTCCTCGGCCGGCGGGTCAAGACGGAGGAGTTCATCCCGTACACGGAGCCGGAGCTCGTGGCGTCGTCCCCGAAACCCCTCCTGATCATCGCGGGGGAGAAGGACCCGCTCGTGGAGCCGGACGAGTACCGGTCGCGGGGGATCGAGCCCGTGATCCTCCCGGGGCTCAACCACTTCTTCAGCAGAAGGCTCGGCAACGAGCCCCCGGACCCCCGGGACCTCGCCCTCCTCTGCGAGAAGGCGATCGGATTCCTCCTCAGCGCTTGAGCCAACGAGGAGACGGGCCGGGACCAGCTGGCGGTCAAGGGGGGGTTGACATGTGGAGTCGTAGATTCTACAATATTCTCCAATCGTGCCCACGACGCAGATCTCGTCCCACATCTCCGCCGAGCTGAAGGCCCGGATCGAGAAGTACGTGCGGTCCCGAGGCGTCACACGGTCCCACCTGATCGAGGAGGCGCTCGCGCACCACCTTCGCGCGCTGGAGGAGCTGCCGGAGGACATCATCGTGCCGGCCCGAATCGTCCTCGCGCGCAAGAGCGCGGAGCAGGTCCGCGATCTCGTGGAGCGTCCCCCGGAGCCGACGCCGTCGATGAAACGCCTCTTCGATGACCGTTGAGATCCGGTCGCTGCGCGAGGCGGACGACCGGGCCGCCTTCAAGAGCGGCGACCAGGCGCTCGATCTCTTCTTCCACCGCTACGCCGGGCAGAACCAGTTCCGGCACCACATCGGGGTCACCTACGTCGCCTCCGAGGGCGAACGTATCGTGGGGTTCGTGACCGTGGCCGCTGCCGTCGTCGACGCCGAGGACCTTCCGTCCGGCAAGAGGATGCCGCCCTACCCGCTGCCCATCCTCCGCGTCGCGCGCATGGCGGTCGCGACCGAGCAGCGCGGCCGCGGCATCGGGAAAGCACTCCTCCGGTTCGCGTGCGAGGTGGCGGAGAGGATGCGGGACGAGGTGGGCTGCGTGGGGCTCGCCGTGGACGCGAAGCCCGGCGCCACGGGCTTCTACGAGTCCTATGGCTTCGTGTCGGTCGAGGCGGTCGCCGGCGAGGGCCGGTCCCGCCCGGCGCCGACACTGATGTTCCTGCCCATCGGGGCCATCCCGAGGCGCGGCTGACACGCCGCCGTCGACCGCGCGATCGGCTTCCTCCTCAGCGCTTGAGCAGCTTCGCGGTCTCGACGAGCTTCAGGAACTCGTTCCGGTACGTGTCGTCGCCCGCGGTCCCCTTCGCGATCTCCTTGATCGCGTCGAGGCCGAGCGTCCTCGCCTCGCGGAGCGCCATGCCGAAGGCCGCGACCGCGCCCGCCCAGCGGAAGTCGGGCGACGCGCCGTCGAAGCTCTTGCCGTCGTCCTTGACGTTTCGCTCGAGCAGCTTGCTCGCGTCGCCGTCGGGCTCCTTGTAGCGCAGGCGCAGCTGGAAGAGCGCGTCGGAGTCGACGGTCGCCGCGGCCTTCGCGACGAAGGGGTTCTCGTCGACCGGCGGCGCCGCGGGGACCTCGCTGCCCGCGAGGACGAGCTCGTAGAGCGCGGTCACCGAGTGCCCCGCGCCGATCTCGCCCGCGTCCTTCGTGTCGTCGTTGAAGTCCTGCTTCGAAAGCAGCCGGTTCTCGTAGCCGATCAGGCGGAAGCCCGCGACGCGCCTCGGGTTGAAGAACACCTGGATCTTCACGTCCTTCGCGATCGTGACGAGCGTGCCCGACATCTCCTCGAGAAGGACCTTTCTCGCCTCGAGGATCGAGTCGATGTAGGCGTGGTTGCCGTTGCCCTTGTCGGCGAGCTGCTGCATCTTGCCGTCCTGGTAGTTGCCGGTGCCGTAGCCGAGGACGGAGAGGAAGACGCCCGTCTTCGCCTTCTCCTCGATGAAGCGGGTGAGGGATCCGTCGTCGCTGATGCCGACGTTGAAGTCGCCGTCGGTGCAGAGGATGACGCGGTTCGTCCCCTCCTTGATGAAGTTCGCGCCGGCAACCTCGTAGGCGAGCTGGATGCCGGCGGCGCCGGCCGTCGATCCGCCGGCCCTGAGCCGCTCGATCGCCTCGATCACCTGGCGCTTGTCGCCGGTCGAGGGGAGCACGAGGCCCGCGGCGCCCGCGTAGACGACGATCGCGACGCGGTCACGCTCGCCGAGGTTCTCCGCGAGGAGGCGGAGCGAGGCCTGCACCAGCGGGAGCTTGTCCGGCTCGTTCATGGAGCCCG
>WYBS01000013.1 GCA_011525755.1 Planctomycetaceae bacterium | reverse complement strand
TCCTCCTCCTCCTCGCCGCCGCCGTCGCCATCGCCGATCCTCCCGCGAAGCGCCCCGGCTACCTCGGCGCGCAGCTCGAGGACGAGACGGTCGAAGGGAGCGCGCGCGTGCGCATCGCGCGAGTCAACCCGGACACCCCGGCCGCCGCGGCCGGGCTCGTCGACGGCGACGTCCTCATGCGCTTCGGGGACACGGAGGTCTCGACGGTCGCGGCGCTCGGCGTGGCCATCCGCGCCGCGGGCGCCGGCGCGAACGTGGACGTCCTTGTCATGCGCGGCGGGGAACGGAAGTCGGTGTCGGTCACGCTCGGCGTCCACCCGCAGGTGCTGCTCGAGGAGTGGGACGGGTCGCCGGGGATGCTCCCCGTCGCGATCGAGCGCGATCTCTCCTACGCGCTTGGCGACGCGGTGCCGCACGAGAGGCACAAGCTGGACCTCTTCCTGCCGCAGGCGGAGGGCGCGTTCCCGGTCGTGCTCTGGGTCCACGCGGGCGCGTGGTCCTACGGGGACCGCGCGCGAGAGACCGCGCTCGCGATGCGATTCGCGGAGCGCGGCGTGGGCTTCGCTGCGATGAGCTACCGCCTGAGCTCCCGGGCCTGGAACGAGCCGTCCGCGCCGAAGGAGGGCTTCCGGCATCCCGCGCACGCGGAGGACTGCGCGATGGCGTTCGCGTGGCTGCGCAAGCGGTTCCCGAGACACCCGCTCTTCCTCTCGGGCCACTCCTGCGGCGCGCACCTCGCGGCGCTCCTCGCGCTCGATCCGCGCTACCTCGGGAGGCACGGGCTCGGCGTGGAGGAGATCCGCGGCGTGATCCCGATCGGCGGCGGCTACGACCTCGTGAAGTACCACGCGATCCTCGCGGACGGCCTCGACGGCGAGCCGGGGCTCGGCAGGGAGAAGGCCGACGCGCACTTGAAGTGGATCTTCGGCGACACGGAGGCGGACTGGGTCGCGGCGTCCCCGACGACCTACCTCAAGGGCTGCAGGATCCCGATGCTCGTCGTCGCCGAGCGCGACCCCTCGATGAAGCAGTACACGAGGGATTTCGAGGAGGCCGTCCAGGCCTTGGGCATCACGTCGATCCGCTTCCTCTACATGGAGGACCGCACGCACGGCCAGAGCTCCCCGCTCATGTCGCGGAAAGGCCCCGACCCCGTGCGCGACGAGGCGATCGCGCTCATCCGCGAGCTCGCGCGATAGCCCGACGCAACGTTCCCGTTGCAGCGGCCCGGCGCGTCCGGCGGCGGCTCGTGGACGCGTAAACAAGGAAGAGAGGCAGCCGTGAGTCGACGCGGGCTCTTCTCCGTCCTCCTGCTGGCCGGGGCCGCCGCCGCGGGCCCGGACCTCGACGTCGCCTTCGTGGCCCGCACGCCGCGCTACGACCGGTACCTCGTCGAGTACGACCGCGCCGCCGATCCCGCGTGCCCGGGCAAGCCTCTCCCCCTGCTCACGGCGTCGGAGCGGCGGAAGAAGCGCTGGCCGGCGCGCGGCGAGCGCGTGGTGTTCACGGCCGTGGTCAAGAACCCCGGCGACGCGCCCACGGGCGCCTTCGAGTACGCGTGGCATCTCGACGGCGCGCGCGTGCTCGAGGGGACGCTTCCCTCCCTCGCTCCCGGCCAGGAGGCACGCGCCTCCCTCGAGTGGCGGTGGGACTCCGAGGATGTGCCCCACTTCCTCCGCTTCGGCGTCGACCCGCGCGGGCGGATCAGGGAGGACATCGAGAGCAACAACGCGCGGGAGGAGCAGACGAACGCGCTCTCCTTCCGCTTCCACGTCTGGCAGGGGCTCTACGACTGGTTCCGGACCGACGCACGCAAGGTCAACCCCGAGATCGCGTCGTTCGACGACTGGGCGCAGGAGCAGGTCGCTTGCATGAACCGGATGTTCCGCGAGTCGACCTGTCCCGGCGCGCCGCAGGGGATCCTCGAGCGCGTCCGTCTCGACGAGATCGTCGTCGTCCCCGAGGACACGGCCGACCCGGAGCCGTGGGGGACGCACGCTCCCGTCGATCTGCCGTGGGACGGCAAGCGCGGCTTCACGACCGCGGAGTACCTCCCCATCTTCCGGAAGGAGCCCGAGGCGATCCGCGGCTACCTCGCCTCGTGCCTCCACGAGCTGTCGCACCAGATCGGGCTCATCGACCTCTACCAGATCAACATGGAGGAGGGGATGAACCTCGTCCGCCCCGACCTGCGGCGGCCGAACTCCCGGGCGGGCGGCATGATGACGAGCTGCGGCCCCTACTACTCCGACCACAGCGTGCTCGCGATGAACTCGAACCTGCACCGCCGCCGGGGCTACTACGGCGAGTACCTCTACGACCTGCCGCGGCGCTGCAGCCTCCTCGTGCTCGACGCGTGGGGGCGCCCGCTGGCCGGCGCGCACCTCTACGTCTACCAGGACGAGGAGAGGAAGCTCCGGGGGCCACCGGTCTTCCGCCTGCGCACGGACGACCGCGGCCGCGCGAGTCTCCCGAACCGCTCCTGCGTGAGGACGGCGGAGACGGCCACGGGGCATCGCCTGCGGGACAACCCGTGGGGCATGATCGACCCCGTCGGCACGAACGCGCTCTTCCTCGTCGAGATCCGCCACGGACGCGAGCGCGTCGACACGCAGTTCGTGGACATCCTCCCCTTCAACGTCGCCTTCTGGAACGGCGCGTCGGAGTCCTATGCGTATCCGCTGCGCACGACGATCGTCCCCGGCGGCCCGCCGACGGAGGAGGACCTCCACGCGATCGCGATGGCGGACGGCGGCGGCGCCGCCGTGGGCGACAAGGGCGTGATCCTCGAGTACGACGGTGACGCCTGGCGCAAGGTCCCTTCGCCCGCGCGCTCGCCGCTCCGGGACGTCGCGCTCTCGAACGCCCTCGGGTGCGCGGTCGGCGACGGCGGCACGCTGCTGCTGCGGAGGGAAGGGGCCTGGCGCGAGGTCCCTCTCGCGACGCGCGAGGATCTCCGCGCGTGCGCGGTCGGCCCGAAGGGGCTCGTTCTCGTGGGGGGCTCCGGGGGCAGGCTGTGGCGAAGCGCGGACGGGGGCGTCACGTGGGCGAGCGCGAACCCGACCCCTCACGCGGTCGTCGCCATCGCCATCGACGTCCGCCTCGGCGTCGAAGGGCCGGCGCCGGAGGCTCCGGGACGCGGCATCCTCGTCCACGAGGGCCGGCGCGCGATGCTCACGGAGGACGGCGGCCTCACGTGGCGCGAGATCCCGGGAGACTACGGGGGCATCCTCAGCGGCTGCGCGATGCGCGAGGGCGGGGCGTGGCTCGCGAGCCGCGACGGCGCGGTCTTCCGCGGCCCGTCCTTCGGGAGGGAGATCGCCGGCTGGTCCGCCGAGGGCATCTCCGTCTCTCCGGAGGGCCGGGTCTTCGTGGTGGGCGAGGCCCACCCCTACTTCGGCATGGCGTTCCCGAAGGTCCTCCGCGACGGCCGCTGGATCGACGTGCCGGTGATCACGCACGGCGCGGAGGGCGCGCTTGCCGATGTCGCGGCGGTCGAGGGCGAGGAGGCGTGGGCCGTCGGCCGAAAGGGCCTCATCCTGCGCTTCGGGATGCCGCCGTAACAGGCACCGCACCGCTAGTAGCTTTTAAGAGGACTGAGCGGTCGCGCACGGAGTCCAGTCGCCGGGGCGCACGCAAGTCGTTGCCGCACAACGGATTCGGAAAAGCGGCCGCGTGGTACCCGCGTTGCTACGCTTACGGCCCCATGGCCTCCGTCCTGACCCCGCGGCAGAGAAAGCTCCTCCGCTTCCTCCTGGGCCTCGCCGTTTTCGTCCTCGCGAACTCGCTCTACCTCTTCGCGGCGGGCGGCGGGTCCGGGTACACGGGCGTCGCCGAGCCCCGGAGCGCCGACCTCCCGGTCTTCTACCAGCTGATGCTCTTGAGCCACCTCGTCGGGGGCTTCCTCCTCCTCGCGGTGGCGACCGTCTTCCTCGTCTGGCACCTGGGGCGCGTGCGGCGGCTCCTCAAGTGGCCTGCCGTCTCCTCGGGCACCGGCCTCACGCTGGCCGCCTACCTCCTCTTCGCGTCCGGCCTCTTCATCTTCTACCAGTCGAACTCGCGCGACCACCGCTGGATTTTCCACTCCCACCAGATCCTCGCGCTCTTGGCACCCATCCTCTACGGCGTCCACCGCTTCGTGAGCCACTACCGGCCCGCGCGCGCGGCCGTGGTCCGGCCGCTCCTCGCGCTCGCGGGGCTCTTCGCGCTCATGCTCGGCGCGCATCTCGTCACGCGGCCCCCGGAGCCCCCCCCGATCGCGGTCGCGGAGCGCCCGGCGGACCCCTTCGTGCCGTTCGCGCCCGCCAACTACCCGTCCCCGGAGTCCCCCTTCTTCCCCGCCCGCACGACGACCGACAGCGGGCAGTTCTTCCCTGCGCGCATCGTGACGAAGGGCGAGCTCGGCGACACCGCCGCGCTCGAGGCGGACGTCGAGAAATTCGGCTTCAACGTCACTGCCCCGATCGGCGCGGAGACCTGCGACCGCTGCCACCCCGACATCGTGAAGCAGTGGGAGGCCTCCGCGCACCGCTACGCGAGCTTCAACAACCCCTTCTACCGCGCCGCGGTCGAGAAGGTCCGGAACGACGTCGACAAGAAGACGTCGCAGTGGTGCGCGGGCTGCCACGACCCCGCGATCATGCTCGCGGGGAACATGACGAGAGACATCCAGCCGCTGATCCCGGAGAGCCAGGCGGGCCTCACGTGCCTCGCCTGCCACGCGATCGACCGGATCCACGGCGTGGAGGGCAACGGCGGCTACCACGTCGCCGACGAGAAGCCGTCGCCCTACCTCGGCGACGCGGCGAGCAGCGGGCCCTTGCGCTTCCTCGCCGACCAGATGATCAAGGCGAAGCCCGCGGCGCACAAGGCGCTCATGAAGAAGCCCTTCTTCGAGACGGCGGAGTACTGCGCCACATGCCACAAGGTCTCCCTCGACGTCCCGGTGAACAAGTGGCGCTACTTCCGCGGCCAGGACGAGTACGACAACTGGCACGACAGCGGCGTGCCCCAGAACGCCGCGCGCACGTTCTACCTGCCGAAGGATGCCAAGAGCTGCCGCGACTGCCACATGCCGCTCGAGGACGCGCCGCTCGGCGACGTGTCCGCGAAGGCCGGCAAGGTCCGGTCGCACCGGTTCCTCGCCGTGAACACCGCGCTCCCGTTCGTGCGCGGCGACTTCGACACGATCCGCCGCACCGAGGAGTTCCTCCGCGACGCGAAGCTCTCGGTGGACGTCTTCGCGCTCCAGCGCGCGGACGGGACGATGGTGCGCGCGATCGACCGCGCGAAGCCCGCCGTCCCGCCGGGCGAGGAGGTGATCTTCGAGGTCGTCGTCAGGAACAGGGGCGTCGGCCACACCTTCCCCGGCGGCACGAACGACTCGAACGAGGGCTGG
>WYBS01000107.1 GCA_011525755.1 Planctomycetaceae bacterium | reverse complement strand
ATGAAGGCCGAGATGCTGCTCGCGGCGCTGCCCTTCGACGCCGAGACCGAGAAGCGGATCAAGGAGCTGCTCCAGCAGGAGGCGGAGCTCCAGGCGGAGCGCGCCGCCGCGATGATGCTCGGCGACGAGGAGATGGACCCCGCCGCGTTCCAGTGGTTCATGGGGATCGGCCCCGAGCTCACGCCGGGTCTCGAGAAGGAGCTCGCGACGTTCCTCGACGACCATGGGATCGCGATCGTGCGCGCGGAGGTGAAGCGAACGCACGAGAAGCAGATGACCGACATGGCCGACATGCAGATCGGGATGATGGCGATCCGCGACCTCTCCGACGACCAGAAGACGCGGATGCGCGAGGTCTTCGTCGGCAAGGACGTGATGACGGAGCAGTTCACGCGGTTCGGCGAGATCGTGCGGGACCGCGAGAGGTTCCGCCGGCTCGTGAACGGCCATGGGATCAGGGAGGAGATGGAGCAGGGATTCGCCGCCACGCGGCGGCGCGTGCGCGACATCCTGAACGACCAGCAGTACGCGAAGTACGAGGCCTACGAGCAGCAGATGGTGCGCCAGGCCGAGATGGGCATCAAGATGATGTCGTCGCTCCTCGGGACGCCGCGCGAAGGAACGAAAGCGCCCGCTTCGCGGTAGCCACGGCGTCGTGGCTGTGGCGGCTGAGCTCGACCGTCGCCGGGATGTCGCGCGACTTCGCCGCCCGCCGGAGCGCGTCGAGCACGGGGACGAACTCGATCTCGCCGTCGCCGAAGAAGAGGTGCTCGTGCACGCCCTTCCGGTGGTCGTCGAGATGGACGTTCCTGAGGAGCGGCGCGTACCGGTCGATGATCGCGGCGACCGGCTCGTTCTCGAGGCAGTGGGCGTGGCCCACGTCGAGCGTGAGGCCGAGCCGGGGGTGCGGCAGCCGGCGGCGCAGCTCGTCGAACTGGGCCATCGACGACACGAACATCCCCGGCTCGGGCTCGAAGCCGATGTCGATGCCGTGCCCGTCCGCCGCGTCGCACACCCGCGCGAGACCCTTCACGAGCCGCGGCCACGAGTCGCCCGCGCCCGACCAGAGGGAGACGCACGGGGCCCCGAGCCTCCGCGCCGCGTCGACGCAGCCGAGAAGGAACTCCATGCGCTTCCCGTCCCGGTCGTCCATGAGCGTCGGGCGGTGCTTCTTCGACGGGTCGAGGTAGAAGCGCGCGCCCGTCTCGACGACCGGGAGGAGCTTCAGCCGGCGGAGCTCGGCGCCGAGGTCCTTGAAGTCCGTGGACTCGAGGGGCGCGTGGTGGACGTCGATCGTGAGGCCGACGGCGCGATAGCCGAGCCGGGAGAGGACCGAGAGCGCGTCGCCGAGCCGGTGGTGCGCGAAGCCGTTCGTGTTGTAGCCGAGGACGAGCGTCACTTGCGCGAGAACTGCGCGAGCGCCTTGTTCTTCTTCGTCCAGCCGTCGACGTCCTTGTTGTAGCGCTCGAGCCACTTGCGGCAGACCTCCGCCGTGACCTCGTCGATCTTGCCGTCGCCGACCGCGTTGTCGGGCCAGTAGGCGATCTCCGCCCACGCGTCGGTCGCCGCCTGGTAGTGCCGGTTCGCATCCTCGATCGCCACGTCCATCGCTTCCCGGTCGTTGTTGTCCCTCGCGATGTTCGCCTCCTGGAACTTCTTCTCGAAGGCGGCGCCGGCGGCCGCGATCTTGTCCCACTCCTTCTGGACGAGGTTCTTCAGCTCCGCCGGAACCTCCTTCGGCGCCTGCACGGGGCTCGGCTTGGGCGCCGCGACCGGCGCGGGAGCCGGCGCGGGCGGCGGCTGCTTCTTGCGCCCGCAGGCGGGTGCGACGAGGAGAAGCGCGAGGACGAGGGGGAAAAGACGCATCCGGAGTGCCTCCAAGGGGGGCGCAAATCATACCCGCACGAGGCGCGCCATGAAGCCTCCGTCGCCCCACCCTTCGTCGGGGTAGATCGTCCTCGCCTCGCCGAGCGCGAAGCCCTTCTCGAGCCGCAGGAGGTCGTGAACGACGCCCAGGTTCTCCTCGGGCTCGAGGCTGCACGTCGAGTAGACGAAGACGCCGCCCTTCCGCACGCGCCGGGCGGCCTCCCGGGCGATCTTCAGCTGCCGCTCCGCAAGCGCCTTCAGGTGCCGCTCCCGCACCCGCCAGCGGGCCTCCGGGCGCCGGGCCAGCACGCCGGTGTTCGAGCAGGGCACGTCCGCGAGCACTGCGTCGTACTCCCCCTCCGGGGGAGCGACCGTGAGCTGCGGGAGATCGAGCCGCTGCGCGTTTTCACGCACCAGGGCGAGCCGCTCCTCGTCCACGTCCCACGCGGTCACCTCGCCCGAAGGCCCGACGAGCTGCGCGAGGTGCGTCGCCTTCCCGCCGGGCGCCGAGCAGACGTCGAGGACCCGCGCGCCCGGCGGCGGCGCGACGAACGGCGCCACGAGTGACGCGACCGCGTCCTGCACGACGACCCACCGGCCGCACGCCTCGAAGACCTCGCTCACGCGGGCCTTCTGCGGAAGGGTGATGAGGCCGTGCGGACCGTCGCTCCACGAGAGGCCCATCGCGGTGAGGGCGGCCTTCACGTCTCCCTCGCGGCCCGGTGCCGCGCGGAGGTGGGTCATGGGCGTCGACGCCTGCAGGTCGAGACATCGGAGGGCTCTTTCGAACCCGAGCTCGGCGAGGCGGCGCCGCGCGATCCAGGGCGCGGTCGAACCGCGCGCGGCGAGGAAGTCGCCGGGGCGCGCCGCCGGATCGGGGAAGACGTTCTCGCGGAACACCCACGCCCGGCCGTCGCGCGGAACCGTGCGCCGGGGTTCCCCGGGCCCCTCCCCTTCCGCTGCCGCGTCCGCGCGCCGGCGGCCGCGGAGGGTCGAGCGAAGCAGCGCGTTGATGAACCCCGCGTCGGCCTCGCGCCCGAGCTCGCGCACGTTCTCGACCGCCGCGTGGACGACCGCGTGCGGCGGCGCGTCGTCGAGGAAGAGGAGCTCGAAAAGCGCCGTCCGCAGGACCGCGCGCGTCTCCGGTTTCAGCGCCGCGAGTTTCCTCGTCGAGTACGCGCCGAGCACGGCGTCGAGCGTGCCGCGGCGCCGGAGCGTGCCGAGCACGAGCGCGGTCTCGGCAGCCGCGCGGGGCCCTTCCCAAACGGAGTGCGTCGTCGTGTGCCGCGTCTCGAGGGCGAGCAGCGTCTCGGCGGCGGACCTTCGCGCGTCGGGCATGGGGCTGGTACCGTAACCGCGTGCGGAAGATCGGGATCCTCACGGGGGGCGGCGACGCGCCGGGGCTCAACGCCGTCCTGCGCGCGGTCGTCCTCTGCGCATCGAACGAGGTGCGACTCGACATCGTGGGCATCCGCGACGGGTTCGGGGGTTTCGCGGAAGGCGACGAGGGGGTTCTTCCGCTCACGCGGGAATCCGTGCGGGGGCTCCTCTGGCGCGGCGGATCGATCCTCGGCTGCAACAACCGCTACCGCGGGGACCCCGCGTTCTTCGTCGAGCGGATGAAGGAGCTCGGGCTCGAGGGGCTCATCATCGTCGGCGGCGAGGGGTCGCTGACCGTGGCGGCGCAGATGGCGGCGCTCGGCGCGCCGGTGGTCGGCGTCCCGAAGACGATCGACAACGACGTCGAGGGGACCGACCAGACGTTCGGCTTCGACACGGCGGTCTCGCTCGTCGCCGACATGTGCATCCGGCTCATCGACACGGCGGAGAGCCACCACCGCGTGATGATCCTCGAGGTGATGGGGCGGAACGCGGGACACATCGCGCTGCACGGAGCACTCGGCGGCAGCGCCGACATCGCGCTGATCCCGGAGATCCCCTACCGTCCCGAGCACGTCGCGCAGGTGATCGCGGATCGCGCAGCGCGCAGCCGCACCTACACGCTGATCGTGATGGCGGAGGGCGCGGCGCGCGAGGGCGGCGGGAAGGTGCTCGACCGCTACCGCACGAAGCTCGCCGGCCGCGAGATCCTCGGCGGCGCGGCCGAGGTGCTCGCCCACGAGCTCCGGGCGCTCCTCGACCACGAGGTGCGGTCGCTCTCGCTCGCGCACCTGCAGCGCGGCGGCGCGCCGACGGCGTTCGACCGCGTGCTCGCGAGCCGCATGGGCGTGCTCGCGGCGCGCGCGATCGGGTCGAACCGGACGAACGTGTTCACGGCCTACCGGAACAGCATGGTCCAACTCGCGCCGCTGTCCGACGCTGCCGGGAAGGTCCGCCGCGTGGACGCCGGCGGCAGATTCCTCTCGGCCGCCCGCGCGCTCGGCATCTCCTTCGGCGACTAGCGGCATCCCTGCCCCTTGGGCGCAGACGGTCGCACGACAGGCACTTGCTGCGCTCGTCCCCCGGAGTGGGGACCCCAATGCCGCACGCGCCGGTGCCTAGACTAGCGCTTCACGGGAACGTAGGGGTGGGGGCGCTTGCGCAGCACCTTCGCGCTCTCGATCGTGTCGTAGTGCTCGAGCCTTCTCACCACGTCCTCGCCGGCGGCCACGCGGCCGAGGATCGTGTTCACGCCGTCGCCCATCGGGAACGGGGAGAGGAAGATCGAGAACGCCGAGCCCTCGGTGCGCCGCTCGCGCCTCTTGTCGGCGAGAGCCACGGTCATGGGGAAGCTGATGCGCCGGCCCGGCTCGGACTCGATCATGTAGCCGGGGTCCCCGTAGCCGTCGTTGTGGGTATCGTCGTCCTTGGAGTTCGGGTCCCCGCCGACCACGTGGTCGCCCCCGCTCACCCAGTGGAAGCGCGTGCCGTCGTAGAAGCCCGACTCGACGAGGGAGACGAAGTTCGCGACGCCGTTCGGCGCGTCGTCCTCGAAGAGCTCGATCTCGATCGCGCCCTTCGACGTCTCGAGCCGCACCTTCGGCAGGTCGTCGCGCTCCGCCTCCGCCTTCCGGATCCGCTGCTCGGTCCGCCACGCCTCGCGCCATCCCTCGACGTCGGAGCGCTCCCGCCTCACCATCGGGTCGTCCTTCAGCTCGTCGGCGTGCTCCGCGAGCATCGCGAGCGCCTCGTCGTAGCGGCCGAGGTCGCGGAGGAGCTGCGTCCGGATCAGCAGGTGGCGCGGGGTCTTCGCGAGCGGGGGCAGGTAGTCGCCCAGCTCATCGAGCGCCTCGAGCGCGCCCGGAAGGTCGTTCCGCGCGATCCGCACCTGGACGAGGAAGGTGCGGAGCGGGATGAGGTCCGGGCACGCGGCCGCGAGGCGCACGGCGCGGGCCTCGAGGTCCGCGAGGGGGGCGTCCTTCCGCTTCCCGCCGAGCCACCCGGCGTCGCGCGGGAAGAAGGGGCCGTCCTCGGGCTCCGTCTCGATCTCCGCGAGGAGCGCGAGCGCCTCGTTCGGGGGCGGCGCGGCCGCGGAGGCCTCCGCGGCCCCCCATGCCCCCTCCGATACGAGGACCGCGGGCCTCGCCTGCGCCGTGACCGTGCGCTCGTCCTGCGGGTACGCGGCGACCGCGCGCTCGTCACCGAGCGCCCAGATCTCGAGCGAGAAACGGTACTCCTTCTCCGTGGGCCCGATCTCGAGCAGATCGAGCGGGATCCGCAGCTCGAAGGAGAAGCCCTCGCGCCCCGCGAGCGAGAAGCGCAGGTCGCACGCGGTGACGGGAAGCCGCTCGGGATCGCGGTCGACGAGCGTCCGGAACGCCGCGAGCGGAGGCCGCGGCGGGTTGAGCGGCGTGACGAGCACCAGCGTCTCGCGGCGCGACACGGGATCGGCGAACGTGACGCGAAAGCCGATCCCCCACGGCGAGATCTTCGTGTCGAACCCGAGGTAGAGCTCTCGTCCCGCGCGCCGGATCCACCCGCGCCCGTAGACGTCGGCGCCGCGGCTGACCTCGAAGGAGGCGGCGCCCTCCCACTCCGCCTCTCCGGCCGTCCCGTCGATCGCGGGCGCAGGGCCCGCGGGTACGGCGAGCCGCGGCTCCGCCGCGCCGGCCTCCTGCGCCGCGGCCGGGAGCGCCGCGAGGAGCGCGAGGACGGGACTAGCGATCCACGCGCGCGCCCGATGCCTCATACCCGTGGTTCCTCCTCGAAAGGACAACGACCTCCTGGACGATGTCGTCCTGCTCGATCGTGAGCAGCACGTCCATGCCCTCGACGACGCGCCCGAAGACGAACGTGTGGGACATCTCCCCGATCATCGGCGCGAGCGTGAGGATGAACTGGCTCCCGTGGAAGGTGCCGTCCTCCAGGGGCAGCGCGGCGACATAGCCCCTGAGGAGGCCGCGGGCGGAGCGGTCCTTCTTGAGCCGGAACCCCGGGCCCCCCTTCGTCTCCGTCGAGCCGAGCCGCGTGCGCGGGTCGCCGATCATCGCGAGCCGGGCGCCCTCCACCTCGTGGAAGCGCAACCCGTCGTAGAACTTCCTCCGCAGCACGAGGTCCATGAAGCTGCGCACGGCGCCGGGGGCGTCGTCCTCGAAGAGCTCGAGGACGATCCGGCCCTTGGAGGTGACGAACGCGACGCGGGGGTTCTTCTCCTCCTTCGCCGCGTCCCGCTCGATCGCGGCGAGCTCCTCCTCCCGGATCTTCTTCCCCTGCGTGGCGAGCTTCATCACCTCGGCCTGCCCGCGCATGTAGGGGCACTTGTGGCAGATCTCGAGCGCCAGGTCGAACTGCTCGATGTCGAGGAAGTGCTCCGCGGCGAGGCTCGCGAACGGGTCGATCACGCGAAGCGGCGGCGGAACCGACTCGATCACCTTGCTCGCCTCCTCGTAGAGATTCGCCTCGTGGAGCAGGCGGCCGAGGAAGTAGGTCCACCCCGTGAGCGTGGGGTTGCGCGCGCGGCCCTCCTCGAGGAGCTTCCGGAGCGCGCCGATGCGGCTCATGGCCCGAGGCCGCACGGCGTTCGCGATGACGAGCTCCTCCGGCGCCTCGCGCTGCGAGACCCTGTCGTGCTCGACGCAGAGCCGGTAGAGGAGCGCGGCGTCGTCGAACTCCCGCGTCTCCTCCGGCGTGACCGGCGGCCAGGTCTCCCCGGCGCCCCAGCCGTCGGACGAGACGAGGCGCGCGTACTGCGACGGATCGTGCGGATTCCCCGCGCCGCCGGGCAGGTTGAAGACCTCGCGCCGCTCGGGATCGTGCGCGTGGACCGCGATGAACCCGCGCAGGTCGCGCAGGTCGCCGCGGCCGATCCCGAGGGCCCCGAGCCGCAGGAGCACCTCGGCGGACCAACGCTCCCTGCTTGCCACGTCCACGCGGGCGAGGCAGGCGCGCGGCGACTCCCCCGGTCCGAGATCGGGGTGGTCGAAGTCCGACGGCCGGCCGCGCCGCCAGAGCGCCGGCGGCAGCGCCGGCTGCCCGAGGCCCAAGATCACGTTCGTGACCCATGCCCCCGAAGCGTCGGTCACGTAGAGGCGGAGCACCTCGCCGCGGTACGCCTTCTCGCCGTCGATGGCGAGCGCGAGCCAGGGGCCGGTCCGCTTCAGACGGAAGCGGATCCGCCGCCCGTCCGCCTCCTCCCGGGTGATCGAGAAGGCGTCGGCCCACTCGGCCTCGTCGATCCGGGCGTCCAGGGTGACCGGGACGCCGGCGCGGACGGGAATCTCGGGGGGTGCGGGGGCAGCGAGGAGCAGCAGGACGAGCGAAGCGACCAAGGAAAGCCTCTCGGATCCGGAGCCAACCGCTGATTACGATATCAGGGCGATGCCGGGAGACGCTTTTCGGGAGCTGGTGGCGATCATGGCGCGGCTGCGCGGCCCCGGGGGGTGCCCATGGGACCGGGAGCAGACGATGAAGGACCTCGGGCGCTATCTCCGGGAGGAGGCGGACGAGGTTGCGAAGGCGATCGAGGGGAACGACCCCGCCCATGTGTGCGAGGAGCTCGGCGACCTTCTCTTCAACGTGATCCACGCCGCGTGCATCGCGGAGGAGCAGGGGTCCTTCGACATCCGCAAGGTGATCGAGGGCGCGCGCGACAAGATCGTGCGCCGCCACCCGCACGTCTTCGGCGACGCGAAGGCGACGACGACCGAGGAGGTCCTCGCGCACTGGGAGCGGGTGAAGGCCGAGGAGAAGCGCTCGCGCGGCCGGTAGGCTGCCGGGCGAGCCCCGGCGGGCAGGCGGGGACCGCGGGCGACGCGGCGGGCCGGCGACGGCGTTTCCGGATACCCTCTCCGCGTGCAGAGGTTCCGCACGGCGAGCCCCGCCTCCGGCTACGGGGGGGACGCGATCCTCGCGCACGTCGAGGACGGCCGGGTCGTGCGCGTCGAGGGCGACCCCGACGACCGGTTCGCGCGCGGCCGGCTCTCGCCCTTCGCCGAGCGCTACGTCGAGCGGCTGAACGGCCCCGAGCGGCTGCTCCGGCCGCTCGTCCGGAAGAGCCGCGACGACCCCCTCGAGCCCGCGACGTGGGACGAGGCGCTCGGGCGCATCCGCGCGGCGCTCGCCGGCGTCGCGCGGGAGCACGACCCGCGCGCGGTGCTCTACCACACGGGGCACGGGCACGACGGGGTCATGGCCCGCTTCGGGGAGCTCTTCCTCTCGTACTTCGGCGGCTGGTCGACGGTCTACGGCGACCTCTGCCGTGCCGCGGGGATGGAGGCGACGCGGCTCACGTTCGGCGCGCTCCGGCACCACCCGCCCGAGGACCTCGCGAACGCGAGGATGATCGTCGTCTGGGGGAGGAACCCGGCGGTCACCTGCCCCGCGCACATGCGCTTCCTCGAGGAGGCGCGCGCCGCGGGCGCCCGGCTCGTCTGCATCGACCCGATCCGGACGGAGACCGCCGCGCTCTCGGACGAGCATCTGGCGCCGCAGCCCGGAACCGACGGGTTCCTCGCGCATGCGATCGCGCGGGTGCTCCTCGAGGAGCACCTTTACGACGAGGCATTCGTGCGCGACCACGTGCTCGGCTTCGAGGAGTACAGGAGCCTCGTCCGGCAATGCGAGCCCCGGAAGGCGGAGCGCGTGTGCGGCATCCCCGCGTCAAGGATCGTCGAGTTCGCGCGGGCCTTCGGCGCCGCGAAGCCCGCGAACGTGACCGCGGGGTTCGGCCTCCAGCGCTACCGGAACGGGGGGCAGACCGTGCGCGCGGTGGCCGCCCTCCAGGCGATCGCGGGCAACATCGGCGTCAAGGGCGGGGGCTTCGACTTCTTCAACGAGGACGCCTTCGTCGCGCGCCCCTATCCGTTCCGCCTCCCGGCGCCGCCGCGCGTGCGCCAGCTCGGCGCCGCGAGTCGCCTCGGCCGCGTGACGCTCGACGCGGAGGCGCCGCCCATCGTCGCCGCGATCCTCGAGCGCTCGAACCCGATCGCGCAGTCCCCCAACGCCGCGGCGGTCCACTACGCACTCCGCCGCCTCGACTTCGTGTGCGCGATCGACCTCTGGCTCACGGACACCGCGTTGCGCGCCGACGTCGTCCTGCCCGCGAAGTCGATGTTCGAGGAGACCGACGTCGTGCAGGGGCCGTGGGACGGCGTGCTCCGCCTGAAGCCCAAGTGCGTCGAGCCGCCGGCCGAGGCGCGGACCGAACGCGAGATCTATCGTTCCCTCGCGACGCTCTTCGGCTACCCGACGGACCAGTTCGACCTCGACCCCGTGGAGATGATCGATCGCGTGCTCCCCGCGGGCCTCTCCGCGAACCGGCTGCGGAAACAGCCGTTCACGCGGCACGGGCCGGGCCACGTGCCCTTCGCCGACCGGCGCTTCCAGACGCCGTCCGGCCGCGTGGAGATCCGGAGTGCCGCGGCCGAGATCTCGTGGCGGGTCGATCCTCTGCCGCTCTATGTCCCCCCGCGCGAGTCGGAGCAGAACGACCCGGAGCGGTTCAAGCGCTATCCGCTGCACCTGCTCACGCCCAAGGCGCGGGACCGCCATTGCAGCCAGCTCGCCCTGCCGGGCGAACCCTCCCCCCCGGCCCCCCTCCTTCTGCATCCGAGGGACGCCGGCGCCCGCGGGATCGCGACGGGCGATCTCGTCCGCGTCTTCAACGACCGCGGCGAGGCGTCCCTCCCGGCGCTCCTCAGCGACGCCGTCCGCGAGGGGGTCGTCGCGCTGCCCCAGGGCCGCTGGATCAGCCGGGACGGCTACAGCAGCAACGTCTTCACCCACGACGACGCGACGGACATGGGTCACGGGGCCGTGTTTTTCGACTGTCTGGTGCAGGTCGAAAAAAACAGTTGATCCGCGTCCCAACACCGCCGGAAATCGGTCTAGAATCTTAGGCGGGTCACAGCATGCGGCTTGCGGGTGTCCTCTTGCTCGTCCTTCTGGCCGCGGTCCCTGCGGGGGGCCACGGATCGACGTCCCCTCCCCCGGACCCTCCGCCGCCCCCGCCGCCGGCGCCCAATCCCAACAGTCCCGAGACGCCCACGAAGTGGCGCGAGCCCGAGAACCCGCCCACGCCCGAGACGCCGAGTCCCGACCCCGCGCCGCCCGACGCTCCGCCGCCGGCGCCCGCGCCGCCGGACCAGGGGAGGCCGAAGGTCCGGCCCGACCGCCAGACGCGGCGGTCCTCCGGGGTCGAGGAGGGTTGGCGGTTCTGGTGGGAGTACAACCGCGAGCACCTGCTCGGGCTCCGGAGGATGATGCGCGACCGGATCGTCCTCACGGGCGACGGCCCGCTGCGGCCCGACCCGCTCGGCGCGCGCCGGGGCGAGGTTCTCGCGACGCTGCGCGAGCTCGCGGAGAAGGATCCCGATCGCATGGTGCGCGCTTCCGCTCTCATCGCGCTCGGCCGCGCGGGCGGCGAGGAGGACGCGCGCCGGTTCGTGGAGACGATCGCGCGGGACACCGAGCCCATGGACGTGCGCGAGGCGGCGGCGGTCGGGCTCGGCGTGCTCGGCCCGTTCGCCGCCGAGAGCACGACGGAGAACGTCCGCGAGTTCTTCGGCTGGGTGCTCCGGAATCCCGCCGCGCTCGGCGGGCGGCTGCGCGGGCTCACGCTCCTCGCGCTCGGGCTGCGCGCGCGAGGCGACCCGAGGCTGCGCATGGATCTCGTCGCGCAGCTCGCGGCCGACCGTCTCCCGGACGGCGAGGAGGCCGCGCATCTCCTCTACGCCTGCGGCATCGCGGGGGACCCGGCCGCGGTGCCGGAGCTCTCCCGCGCCGCGCGCAAGGGCGAGATCGGCGGGGTGCGGCTCACCGACATCGAGCGGTCGCACGCGGTGACGGGGCTCGGCCGCACGGCGGGGTACGCGGCGGTCGACGAGATCGTGTCGACGCTGCGCTCGCGACGGAGCGGCATCGAGACGAAGCGCGCCGCGGCGCTCGCCCTCGGCCGGCTGCTGCGGGACGTCGTGCAGCCCGACCCGGACGCCGCCGAGCGCGCGGGCCGCGCGTTGCGCGAGTGCTTCGAGAAGGAGAACGACACCGTGCTCCGCGGCTTCGCGGCCGTCTCCCTCGGCGCCGCGCGGCCGCCGCGCTCGCTCCCCCTCCTCATGGAGGCCATCGACCACGGCGGGAACGCCTCGGTGAAACCGTACTGCGCGCTGGCGCTGGGGCTCGGGGCGCGCACCGCCGGCGGCGACGAGGCGAGAAAGATCGGCAACTTCCTCCGTGGCGAGCTCGACAAGGCCGCCCAGATGGAGCTCGGATCCGCGCTCTCGCTGGGCCTCGGCCTCTCGAAGGCGTCGGACGGGGAGGAGGACCTCATCGAGCGCCTCAAGTGGCCGCGGCTTCCGGCTCCCGTGCGCGGCACGGCTGCGCAGGGAATCGGGCTTCTCGGCACCGTGACGCCCATGGGCGTGGAGACGCTCCGGGAGGCGGCGAGCGACGGGACCCCCGGCGTCGTCGAGGACGCGGCGCTCGCGCTGGGCCTCCTCGGGCAGCGCGCGATCGCGAAGGACCTCGCGATCCGGCTCCCGCGCGCGGGCTCCGCCCACGCGCAGTCGCGTCTCATGCTCGCGCTCATCTACCTCGCGCACACGGAGAGCGTGGAGCCGCTGCTCCTCGTGCTCCGCGACAAGGGCACGCCGTCGACCGCGCGCGAGTTCGCGGCGGTGGCGCTCGGGATCCTCGGCGACCCGCGCGACGAGGATCCGCTCTTCGAGCTCGACGCGTGGTTCAACCTTCACGCGACGACGCGCTCGACGCACGAGTTCATCCGGCTCTACTAGGGTCTGTCCGAAAAGTCGTCCTGGATTCGGCCGGCTGCGCCGCCGCCATACTTCGTCAGGCCTCCTCACCGTATTCTTCCGTCAATACGGCTCGTCGGCCTTCCTCGTCTGGCGGCGGTCGCTCAGCCTCGGTCCTTACGGCCGACTTTCCAGACAGACCCTAGGCTGCAGGCCGGCACGCGCTGCGAGCGGCCGGCGGTCCTCCCGCAGGCTGCGGCCCCGCGGCGGAGGCGGACCTGTCACGTCGCGGCTCCGCGTCAGCGGAGCGAAGGCGGACGGTGGCCGCGCACCCGGAACAGGTCGCTCGGCACGTACTTCATCTCGATGTAGTTCCAAGGGCCGCGGAGCGCCTGGGCGCAGAACCAGCTCCCGTCGAAGTACGTGTAGTAGAGGTCCCGGTGGTGGTAGACGTCCCCGTCGACGTTCGCGACATAGGCGACCGCGATGCCCGGGTAGGCGACGAGATGCGGGGTCGCTTCGCTCACGGCAGGCGTCTTCCCGGGGGGCGGGGGCGCCAGCCGCTGCTCGGGCATCGTGAACGGCATGGTCGTGCCGCAAGCCGCGCAGAGCACAAGCGCAAGCAGGCAAAGCCGGTGGACGGGTGCGTCGGAAAAGCCCATGTCCCTGTACCCAAGGGGAAGACAAACACAGGACCGGCCGGAGTCCACCGCATGTCCTCTCCCGGAGGAGGGGACGCCCAGGGGCGGGATACGTGGTGGGCCCTTCTGGATCACCTGTCGCCCCCGTTAGACTCTTGTCTGTTGGGCACCGTCATCGTCAAGCGCGGCCGCGCCAAGCCTCTTTGGCGGGGCCATCCCTGGGTGTTCAGGGATTCCATCGAGCAGGTGTCCGGTGATGTGGACGCCGGAGCCCTGGTCCGGGTGGCGGACGGCGACGGGCGCATTCTGGGACGGGGGTTCTATAGCCCCCGCTCGAAGATCGCGGTCCGCCTCCTCTGCCGCGAGCCCGAGGGCCCGGAGCCCGACGCCGCCTTCTTCCGGGACCGGGTCGCCAAGGCCTTCCGGCTGCGCCACGAGACGCTCGGCCTCCCGGTCGTGACCGACGCCTACCGGCTCGTCCACTCGGAGGGCGACTACCTCCCGGGGCTCGTCGTCGACCACTTCGCGGGCCATCTCGTCGTCCAGTTCTCGACCATCGGGATGCACCGGCGCCGCGACCTGCTGCTCGACGCGCTCGAGGAGGTCGTCGCGCCGGCCTCGATCTTCGAACAGCCCGACAGGAAGGCGTGCGAGATGGAGGGGATCGAGGCGAAGGGCGGACTGCTCCGCGGCGCGATGCCCCCGGAGCCCCCTTCCATCCTCGAGAACGGCGTGTGCTTCCGCATCGGCCTCGGCGAGGGCCAGAAGACCGGGTTCTTCGCCGACCAGCGCGACAACCGGCAGCTCGTCGGCCGGCTCGTCCGCGACCGCACCGTGCTCGACCTGCACACGTACACGGGCGGCTTCGGCCTCTACGCGGCGGTGAACGGCGCGTACGAGGTCCTCGGCATCGATTCCTCGGGGCCGGCGCTCGCGCTCGCCGCGGAGAACGCGATGCTCAACAACGGGCGGCAGATCCGGTTCGAGCGCGGCGACGCTCAGGAGACGCTGAACGAGCTGCACCGGCGCGGAAGGACGTTCGACGTGGTCGTCTGCGACCCGCCGCGCCTCGCGCCGGACCGCGCGTCGGCCCCGAGGGCGCTGCGCAAGTACCGGGATCTCCACCTGCGCGCGATGCGCGTGGTGAAGCCGGGCGGGCTGCTCGCCGTCTCCTCCTGCTCCGGCGCGGTCCGCGAGGAGGAGTTCGAGCACACGCTCCAGGAGGCCGCGTACGACCTGAAGCGCGAGGCGCAAGTCCTCTACCGGGGCGGCCAGGCCGCGGACCACCCCGTGCTCGCGACCTGCCCCGAGGGGCGCTACCTGAAGTTCCTGCTCGCGTGCGTGGCGTAGGCGGGCGATACTGGGACTTCCGCGAGGGCTACCGGCCCGCCGACGCGCCGTCCGCGCGCGCCTTCGCGGACCCGAAGGCGGCGCGCGTCGCGCGCTGGGCGGGGCTCGCCCCGGGCGCCCTGCTCCTCGACGTCGGCGCGGGCACCGGGCACATGACCGAGGCCTTCCGCCGACGGGGCTTCGCGGTGGTCGCCGTCGACGCGGCCGCGGGGATGCTCGCGCGCAACCCGGCGCCGCTGCGCGTGCGCGCCGATGCCGCGCGCCTCCCCTTCCGCGCGGGCGCCTTCGCGCTCGCCGCGGAGTCGAACCTGCTCCACCACGTCGCGGATCCCGTTGCGGTCCTCCGGGAGATGGCGCGCGTCGCGGCCGGGCGCGTGGCCGCGATCGAGCCCAACCGCAACCACCCGCCGATGCTCCTCTTCTCGCTCCTCGTGCGCGAGGAGTGGAAGGGGCTCCGCTTCACGAAGGCGCACCTCGAGCGACTCGCCGCCTCGGCGGCGCTTTCGCCCGAACGGCTTGAGGTGACGGGCTGGGTCTATCAGAATAGGACCCCGAGCTGTCTCGCGGGCTTCCTCGGCCGGAGGGACGGCGCGTGCTCCCTCGCGGCGTACGTCGTCGGCCTGTTCCGGGGTGGAAGGGGCGCGGGGAGGGAGGGGTTCGCATGAACGTCTACGAGGAGCCGCAGGAGGGCGGGGGCCCGTCGAGCGCGCCGAGGCCCGACCCGATGAAGGAGTTCAAGGCGATGCCGAGCGCGGAGCGCTGGCTCGCAGCGTTCGCGGCGACGATCATCGTCGTGTACGTGATCCACGGCCTCACGACGGGCTGGGGCGACCGGCTCTTCGACGTTCTCGGGCTGCTCGGCGCAGCGGGCGTGCTCGGCCTCGTCGTGCCGCAGCTCTTCGGCGTCCGCCTGCTCACGGCGCGCATCCGCATGTTCGTCTTCGCGATCGGCGGGATCCTTCCCGCCGCGGGCTTCGTGTTCGACCAGCTCACGGCGGACTTCTGGTACGCCGCGATGCTCGCGGCCGGGATCGCGATGGGGCTCACGGCCTGGCAGATCGCGGAGCGCGAGCGGCTCCTGAAGTAGGGCCCGGCCCGCCCGGCGAAGCGCCTGCGGGCACCGGGCAGGAGCCTCCCGCTCAGAGGGGCGTCACGCGCATCGAGAGGTCGAGCGCGGGCGCGGAGTGCGTGAGCGCGCCGATCGAGATCCTCTCCGCTCCCGCCTCGGCATAGGCGCGGATGTTGCCGAGGTTGATCCCGCCGGAGATCTCGAGCAGCGGGCTCGGGCGGTCGCCGCGCTCGCGGCGCGCCAGCCGGACGTCGTCCGTCGTCCACTCGTCGAGCATCACGACGTCCGCCCCCGCGGCGACGGCGGCGCGGAACTCCGCCATGTTCTCCGCCTCGACGATCGCCGGCATCCCGGGCGGCCGCCGCGCGAGCGCGTCCGCGAGGTCGCCCTTGAACGCGAGGTGGTTCTCCTTCACGAGCACGGCGTCATAGAGCGCGAAGCGGTGGTTCTCGCCGCCGCCCATGCGGACCGCGAACCGCTCGAGCATCCGGAGGCCGGGCGTCGTCTTCCGGGTGTCGAGGATCCGCGCGCCCGTGCCCGCGACGGCTTCCACGAACCGCGACGTGAGCGTCGCGATGCCGGACAGGCGGATCAGGAAGTTGAGCGCGGTGCGCTCCGCGGCGAGGAGCGCGCGGGCGTCCCCCTCGGCCGTGAGCACGGTGTCGCCAGGCCGCACGCGCGCCCCGTCCGGGACGACCGACGACACCGCCACCGGGGCTTCCGCCGCGGCGAGGCGGAAGATCGCCGCCGCCACCTCCACGCCCGCGACGACGCCCTCCGCCTTCGCGCGGATTCGGGCGGTCGCGCGGGCCTCCGCGGGAACGAGAAGCGCGCTCGTGACGTCGCCCGGCCCCACGTCCTCCGCGAGCGCCGCGCGGAGGAGCGGCGAGAGGGCATCGGGGTCGAGCATGCACCCGTAGTCTCGCCGGAGGCCGCGGATCCGTACAACTCCAATGACGGCGAATCCGTGCCACCGCGTCCCGCGAGCGGCGGGCGCACGAACGTGCGGTTGCCGCGGCCTCGGGCCCGCCGCGCGCGACGGACCGGCGGAGTCGGGGCAGATGCCGGGCCCGCCGCCCTGACCCGCCGCCGCGGACCAGCAGGGGGCGCGTGAACCGCGGATACGGTAGTCTCGGGAGCGCCGCTCACGGTCGAGCGGCAGGGTGGTTGCGTGGAAGAGCTCCTCCGCGAGTGTTTGGGCTTCCGGCTGGGTGGCGCCTACCGCCGCACCGACCGGCTCTTCAACCGCATCCTCCGGCCCACCGGGCTCTCGAGCGCCCACGCGCTGGTCCTCGCCTGCCTGCTCGGCAAGGGGGAACAGCGCGTGCAGGACCTCGCCCGGGAGACCGGGTTCGAGGGCTCGACCGTGAGCCGGCTGGTCCGGGATCTCGCGCGGCGGAAGTACGTGCGCCACCGCCCGAAGCCGGATGACGCAAGGTCACGCCTCTACCGGCCCTCCGCCCGGGGCGAGTCGCTGCGGGCGGAGATCGAGCGCCTCGTCCGCCGCGCGGACGAGCGCCTGCGGCGCGAGATGACCCAGGCCGACATCGCCGGCGTGCTCCACGCGATCGAGATCATGGATCGCCTTCCCTGACACGGGCGGACGGTCCGGACGGGGCGCGCACGAGCGGGGCGAGCGCGGCGGCCGTGGCCGGGCCGATGCCCCGGACGCGGCAGAGGTCGCCGACCGTCCCGAAGGGGCCCCGCTGGCGTTCCTCGACGATGGCCCTCGCCCGCGCCGGGCCGATCCCGGGGAGCAGCACGAGGTGCCGCTCCGGAGCAGCGTTGAGGTCGGGCAGGAGGGCCGCCGGTGCCGCCCGAGACCCCGCCCGGGGCCGCGTTGCGGCGAAAGCGAGGGCCCCGAGCGCGGCCGTGGAGACGGCCAGGAAGAGGGCGAGTGCCAAGGGAGGCGAGTCACGTGCTGTCCTCACATACATACGTCGGGAGCAGGTGTCAGGTTTGCTTGACTCGCGGGGGTCGGTCGGTAGCCTTTCCCGTTTCCCAACAACAACTTATGCCTTTTCGAGGAATTCCTTCCCGCGGTTCGGGAAGGCCTCCAGGGGCACGCTCCGGAAGGGTCTCGCCTTGACGATGGATCTCCTTGGGGCGTCCGATCGGACGTTCTTCCTCGTATCCGGCGGCTGCGCGGTCGCAGCACTGGCCGTCGCCATGCTCTTCTCGTCCAAAATCCGCACCTGGTCGGCGGGCACGGAGGAGATGGCCCGGATCCACGGGGCCATCCGCCAGGGGGCCATGGCGTTCCTGAGGACCGAGTACACGATCCTCGTCTTCTTCGTCGCGATCCTGGCCGTGGTCCTCGCGGTCTTCGTGGACGGCGGCGGCTGGGGGCCCTTCATGGGGGTCGTGAAGGAGGGCAAGCTCGGCGACCTCCTGCTCGGCCGCGGACGCGACGGCGGGACGTCGATCTGCTTCATCCTCGGCGCGATGTGCTCCGTGCTCGCGGGCTACATCGGGATGCGGACGGCCACGACCGCCAACGTTCGTACCACGGAGGCGGCGCGCACGTCGATCGCCGACGCCCTCCGGATCGCCTTCTCCTCGGGGAGCGTGATGGGGCTGTCGGTCGTCGGGCTCGGCCTCATGGGCATCGTGCTCCTCTCGCTCTGGCGCGGGGGCGGCAAGCTCCTGAACGCGAACGAGCTCCTGGGCTTCAGCCTCGGCGCCTCGTCGATCGCGCTCTTCGCCCGCGTGGGCGGGGGCATCTACACGAAGGCGGCCGACGTGGGCGCGGACCTCGTCGGCAAGGTCGAGGCGGGCATCCCGGAGGACGACCCGCGGAACCCGGCCGTCATCGCGGACAACGTGGGCGACAACGTCGGCGACGTCGCGGGCATGGGCGCCGACCTCTTCGAGAGCTACGTCGGCTCGATCATCGCGGCGATGGCCCTCGGGTACGCCCAGATCGACGACAAGCTCACCGCCGAAGCGCTCGCCGACGAGCGCGGCAAGCTCATCCTCCTTCCGGTGCTCGTGGCCGCCGTCGGGATCCTCTCGAGCATCGTCGGCACGTTCTTCGTGCGGACGAGCGACGAGCGCGGCCTCTCGCGGGCGATCTTCACCGGGATGTTCGTCGCCTCGGCCGTCTTCGCGGGCGCGGCCGCAGGGCTCTTCAAGCTCATGGGCTACGAGAAGATCGTGATCGCCGAATCGCCGTACACGGGGGAGTGGGGCATCTACTTCTCGATCGTGCTCGGCCTCTTCCTCGGCATCCTCATCGGGAAGGTCACGGAGTACTACACGTCCGAGCAGAAGCGCCACGCGCGCGACATCGCCGCGCAGAGCGAGACGGGCGCCGCGACCAACATCATCCACGGCCTCGCGATCGGCATGCAGTCGACCGCGCTGCCGATCGTGCTCATCGCGGTCGCGGTCTTCGGCTCCTACTACTTCTGCGGTCTCTACGGCATCGGCATCTCGGCGGTCGGCATGCTCGCGACGCTCGGCATCTCGCTCGCGGTCGATGCGTACGGCCCGGTCGCCGACAACGCCGGCGGCATCGCGGAGATGAGCCACTGCCCGCCCGAGGTCAGGAAGCGCACCGACTCGCTCGACGCGCTCGGCAACACGACGGCGGCGATCGGCAAGGGCTTCGCGATCGGCAGCGCGGCGCTCACCGCGCTCGCGTTCTTCTACACCTACAAGACGGTGACGGGCGTCAAGGCGATCGACGTCATCGACATCGCGACGTTCTCCGGCTTCCTCATCGGCGGCGCGGCGCCCTTCCTCTTCAGCGCGCTCGCGATGAAGGCGGTCGGCCGCGCGGCGTACGCGATGATCGGAGAGGTGCGCCGCCAGTTCCGCGACATCGAGGGCCTCATGGAGGGCCGCGCGACGCCGGACTACGCCCGCTGCGTGGCGATCGCCACCCGCGGCGCGCTGCGCGAGATGATCCTCCCGGGCCTGCTCGCGGTGGCGATCCCGGTGCTCGTGGGCATCTGCCCCGGTCTCGGCAAGAACGCGGTCGGCGGGCTCCTCGCGGGCTCGCTCCTCGCGTCCGTCCTCCTCGCGATCTTCATGGCGAACGCGGGCGGCGCCTGGGACAACGCGAAGAAGTACATCGAGAGCGGCCAGCACGGCGGCAAGGGGTCGCCCGCGCACAAGGCGGCCGTCGTCGGCGACACGGTCGGCGACCCGTTCAAGGACACGGCGGGGCCGAGCCTCAACATCCTCATCAAGCTGATGAGCATCGTGTCCCTGATCTTCGCCCCCCTGTTCGCGTAGGAAGCCGGGGGGGGTCGGGGGGACCCCCCGCGGAGCTGCGGCGCGGCAGGCCGGCCCGCGGCTTCGCCGCCTCGGCGTGGCGAGGCCGCCCCCGGCCGGTTTCTCGCGTCCCGGGGCGTCCCGCGCGCCGTCCTAGGGACGGGGGTACGCCATGACGCGTCGCCTGCTGCCGCTCCTTCTCGTCGTCGCCGCCGCACCCGCGGGGGAGGGCCAGCTCGCTCGCTTCCGCCTGAGGAAGGACCCGCTCGCCACGATGAGCGGCTGGGTCCTCGAGCACGACGAGGAGGGGTTCGTCCTCGAGTCGCTCGCGCGGGACAGGCGGCTCACGGTCAAGTGGAGCGACCTCGTCGAGGAGGACGCGAGAAAGCTCCGGATCGGCTACGGCCTCGACCTCACCGAGGAGCAGGAGAAGGGGATCATCGACGGCCATGAGCTGCAGCTCGAGGGCGGCGGCTCCGTGCGCGGCCTCCTCCACAGCATCGACAAGGACGGGGCCTTCTGGATGCGGGTCAAGGGCAACCTGCTGCCCTACCCGAAGGACCGCGTCGCCCGCCTCGACGCGGGAAAGATCGGGGAGGACGAGGCGTACGGCGAGGAGGAGGTCTACGCGCGCCGGCTCTCGCGGCGGCCGCCGAGGACCGCGGAGGAGCACCGCCGCCTCGCCGACTACCTCTACGACGTGGGCAACTTCGACGCGGCGCGGCAGCACTACGAGGAGGCGCTCAGCCGCGATCCCGCTCTCGAGGCCGCGGTCGCCGGGCGCATCGGCGCCTCGCGCGAGTACCTCGAGGACAGGGCGGCCGCCGAGGCGTTCGGCAAGGCGAAGGCGGACGCGTACCTGAACGGCCGGTGGCGCGAGGCGATCGGGGCGGTCCGCGCCTATCTCGAGGCGCACCCCGAGGTCGGCCGGCGGGGCGAGCGGCTGATCGGCGAGCTCGAGGCGAGCTGGTTCGACGCGAAGCGGGCGCGCTTCCACGCGGCGAAGCACGAGGAGTTCGACCGGCTCGTCCGCGCGCAGCTCGCGCGGAAGAAGCCCTCGCTGGAGGAGGCGATGGCGTGGGCGACGTCCGAGCTGCCTGCGCTCCTCATGGAGCGGACGGCGCGACGGCTCGACCTCGAGGGCGCGGAAGCGGAGGCGCTCGCCGGCACGCCGGGGAAGGGCGCGCCGCACTGGGCCTCCTACTGGTCGGGCTCGTTCGCCATCTCGAAGCGCGCATCGACGGGCAAGAGCACGAAGCGCGAGATCCGCGGCGACCCCGATGGCTGGTGGCGGCAGTACGACGACGTCAACACGCGCGCCGCGTGGCTCAAGGCGTACGCGGCGGAGCGGGTCTCCCTCTTCGAGGTCGTCCAGGTCACGACGACGCCCTGCGAGAGATGCGGCGGCACGGGACAGGTCACGAAGACGTCGGCGGCCCAGCTCCTCGACGGCCGACACGAATGGCAGGAGCGCTGCCCGCGCTGCTTCGGCGCCCGTACCGACCGGGGCATCGGCTACCGCTGACCCCTCCCCCCCCCGCCCCCCTCCCTTCCTCCCGCATCCGCGCGGGCAGCGGGCAGGGTCACTAGAATGACACCCCGCATGAAAAGAGCCGCGGCGCTTCTCGTCCTCCTCCTGCTCTCCGACGCGGGGGCGGAGGACCGCCAGGTCGCGCGGTTCCGGCTGAAGAAGGACCCGCTCGCCACCATGAGCGGCTGGATCGTCTCGTACGATGACGAGGGGTTCGTGTTCGAGACGTTCGGGCGCGCGCGGCGGATCGCGATCAAGTGGACCGACCTCGTCGACGAGGACGCGCGGCAGCTGCGGATCGGGTTCAAGCTCGAGCTCACCGAGGACGAGGCGAAGGGGCTCGTCCCCGGTCAGGAGCTCTGCTTCAAGGGCGGCGGCTCCGTGCGCGGGCTCCTGAATCGCGTGGACGAGGACGGCACGCACTGGATGCGCGTCGAGGGGCTGCTGCTCCCGTACCCGAAGGAGCGCATCGACCATGTCGAGGAGGTGAAGATCCAGGAGGGGGAGGCGTATGCGCCCGAGGAGGTGTACGTCCGGAGTCTCGAGCGGCGGGCGCCGAGGACCGCCGAGGAGCACCGCCGCCTCGCGGACTACCTCTACGACATCGGGAGCTTCGAGGGGGCGAAGGAGCAGTATGACAAGGCGATCGCGCTCGACGCATCGGTCGGGGCGCAGGTGGCCGAGAGGCTCGGCACGGCGCGCGACTACCTCGAGGACCGCGTCGCCGCCGGCATCTTCGCGAAGGAGAAGAGCGACGCGGTGCTCAACGGCAAGTGGTCGCAGGCGATCGGGAACGTCCGTGCGTACGGACAGGCGAATCCGGCCGCCATGCGCCGCGCGGAGAAGCTCGTCGCCGAGCTCGAGAGGCAGTGGTTCGAGCAGAAGCAGGCGCGCTACCATGCGGTGAAGAACGAGGAGTTCGACCGCACGATCCGGGGCTTCCTCGTGAAGAAGCCGACGCTCGAGGAGGCGAAGTCGTGGGCCACGGCGGAGCTCCCCGACCTCGTCAAGGAGCGGACGGCGCGCCGGCTCGGGCTCACCGCCGACGAGATCGAGGTCTTCGCGAAGTCGAAGGCGAGGAGCGCGCTCCACTGGGCCTCGTACTGGGCCGGATCGTTCATCGTCTCGAAGCGCGCCGCCCTCGGGCAGACGACGAAGCGCGAGATCCGCGGCGACCCCGCCTCCTGGTGGATGGAGTACGAAGACGTCAACACGCGCTCCTCGTGGCTCAAGGCCTATGCCGCGGAGCGGATCGACCTGTTCGAGGTCGTGATGGTGAACCCGACGCCCTGCGACCGGTGCGGCGGCACGGGGCAGGTCACGAGGTCCTCGGTGAACGCGCTTCCGGACGGCCGCCACGAGTGGCAGGAGCGCTGCCCGCGCTGCTTCGGCGCCTGCGAGGACCGCGGCATCGGCTACCGCTGAACCGGTACCACGTACGCCCCTTCCCGCCCGTAAACCATGTGCCGACAGCCATTTGCGACGCACCGACACGGACT
>WYBS01000106.1 GCA_011525755.1 Planctomycetaceae bacterium | reverse complement strand
GCGACCTGATCGACGTCGGCCTCGTTGACGCCGCATGGTGCCGGCGGCTGCCGGGGGACCTTGCGCAGAGGCTCAAGGCCCTGCTCGACGATCCCAACGGCTGAGCCCGTGCCGCCTGCCGCGCCCCTTCACTTCGCCCTGCGCGGGATCCAGCTCTCCGTCCGGAGGCCCGGGATCCTCGCGTAGTGGCGTTCGTTTCCGGTGACGAGCACCGCCGCCTCGGCCAGCGAGAGGGCGGCGATCCAGAGATCCGCATCCGGCACGCGTCGTCCGGAGCTCTCGAGGTCCGCCTTCAATGCTCCGAATCGCCCAGCGGCGTCCGCGCCGGGGCTCAAGATAGGCAGGGTCTCGAGCAGCTCATCCACCAGCTTCCTGTTCCCGCCCGGCCGCTTCGACCGGGCGGCGCCGAAGTACAGCTCGCCGGCCGTCACCCAGGTCGTCGCCACGAGGTCCGCCACCTCACCGCGGCGGTGGATCACCGCGTCGTTGCCCCTCAGCAGCTCCACGCAGTGGTCGGTGTCGAGGATTCTCACAGCTTCACGGGGCGGCCGAGGGTGCGCGCCGCGTAGATCTCGGAGATCTCCTGTTCCGCGCTCTTGGAGGATCTCCATTTCCCGAGGCGCAGCCACGCTTCGACCTGCGCCGCCGGGGAGAACCTCTCGGAGCGGAGCGCGAGATCGAGGAGGTAGATCGCTTGCTGGTTGAGACTCCGCCGTTCCTCCGCCGCGCGGCGCCGGAGTCGCTCCAGCACCTCGGCGGGGAGGTCGCGGATGGTCAGCGTCGGCATGCATGCATTATGACATCGAAATGCATGCACGTCAACCGCGACGGAGCACGTGGCCGCCGCCGTGACCGCCCCCGGAGCCCCCTCCCTTCCCCGCGGGAAGGCGTTCACGCGCGCGATTCGAGGAACCGCTTCAGCGCCGCGGCGTTGTTGCGCTCCGCGTCGCGGGCGGCGAAGAGGAGCGTCACGCCGTGCCTCGATCGCGCCGCGTCGAGCAGCGGGCGCAACGCGTCGGGCTTCTCGTCGAGCTCCGCGAAGTAGCGCTCGAGGAACCCCTCCCAGCGCTCCGGATCGTGGCCGAACCACTTCCGCAGCCGGTCGCTCGGGGCGACGTCCTTCAGCCACCCGTCGAGCTTGAGCGCGGACTTCCTCACGCCCCGCGGCCAGAGGCGGTCGACGAGGAACCGAGCCCCGTCGTCCGCCCCCGGCGGGTCGTAGGCGCGCTTCGTGCGGACGCGAAGCGCTCCCATGGCCCTTACGCGGCGAGCGCGCGCGGGAAGAGGATGTTGTTCTCGAGGTGGATGTGCTCGTGGAGGTCCCGCTCGAGCGCCTCGAGGCCGTGCCAGAGGGCCCGCCAGGTGTTGCACGCCTCGGCCGGGACCTCGTAGCCGTCCGTCAGCTCGCGCAGGCGCCGGAGGAGGTTCCCGGCGACGTCGTGCTCGTGCTCCATCACCGCGACCGGGCCGCCTGCCATCGCGCCCTGCCCGCGCTTGATCATCGGGAAGAGGATCTGCTCCTCCTTCGCCATGTGGCCGTCGAGCTCCGCCTTGAGCTCGAGGTAGACCGAGAGCAGCTCGGGCAGCCGGACGGGGTCCTTCTCGCGGTGGACGGCGACGACCTTCCGGGCCATCGCCTCGAGGCGCGGGAGCTCCTCGTGGAGCTGCCGGTGGTACCGGGCGAGGATGTGGTCGATGAGTTCGCCGAGCGGGGCCTTGTCCCAGGTCCTCGCGGCGGCGGGGCCGGCGATCTCCTGCCGGAGCTCGTCGAGCACGAGCGAGGCATCGATGCCCTTCTCGCCGCAGGCCTCGCGCAGCGGGCGGCCGCCGCCGCAGCAGAAGTCGATCCCGTGCCGCGCGAAGACGCGCGTGGCGAGCGGGTGCTCCGCCGCGATCTGGCCGACCTTGGTCTCGGTAGTGACGGTCATGTTCATCTCCTCTTCGGGTTGGTGGGAATGGGGGAGAGCAGGAGCCGGAGCGCGGAGAGGGCCCGGTCGGCGACGCGGGCGGCGCCCCTGTGGACGCCGCGCGCGGGGACGAGCGCGTGGATCGCGCCCTTGATGATCACGAGCAGCGCTTCCGGCTCGACGTCGTCGCGGACGGCGCCCTTCTCGACGCCCTCGCGGAGCGCGTCGAGCAGGTACCTGCCCGAGCGCTCGGCGAGGCCGCGCAGCCGGTCGACGGCCTCCGCGGGCAGCGTCAGGAACGCCTGATCCGAGAGCAGGAGCCACGCGAGGCCGGGCTCGGAGGCGAGGAGCCGGACGCGGCTGCGCGCGAGGCCGAGGAGCCGGTCGAGAGGGGGGAGCGACGGGTCCGGGAAGGTCCCCTCGATCCGCTCCGCGGCGTGGCGGACCGCCTCCTCGAGCATCTCCTCGCGCGACGCCACGTGGCGGAAGATCGCGCCCGAGGTGACGCCGATCTCCTCCGCGACGGCGGCCGTCGTGAGCTCCGTGAGCCCGCGCTCGCCGACGATCCGGAGGACCGCCTTCGCGATCTCCTCGCGGCGCTCGGCGCCGGGCTTCCGGGCTGTCGTGG
>WYBS01000105.1 GCA_011525755.1 Planctomycetaceae bacterium | reverse complement strand
GCCGCGGATCCGCCGCTGGAAGACGATCGTCCACGTCTCGGGGTCCGCGTCCGCGGCCGGCGCGCGCTTCTCCTTGATCCCCATCCCCTTGAAGTCCACGAGCGGCCCCGTGCCCTTCGGCAGCGCGACCTTGATCTCGCGCACGCCCGTGCGCCTGATGTCCAAAAGCACCGTCGCGCCCGCGGAGAGCAGCCGTTCGCTCGGCAGGAGGTGCGTGACGACCGTCGCCGCGATCTGCGGCTCGTGCCGCTCGAGCGAGAAGCGAGCGGAGTATCCCGGCTGCTCGAACCGCCACGCGAAGAGCATCCGCTCCGTCGCGCCGCCGAACGCGCGGCCGGCCTCGGCCATGCCGACCTCGGTGAGCCCCTGCGTCGCCCCGAGGCTCACGCGGAACGCCGGGTCCGACGCGACGACGAGGAGCCCCTTCTCGAAGGGGAGCCCCGCGCGCACGCCCGCGAGGTCGAACCCGACGGCGCCCGCGTTCGGGACCCAGTCGACCTCGTCGGTGTCGAGCGTCACGAAGAGCGCGTGCCGTCCCGGCTTCAGCCCCTCGGGGAACTCGAGGACGAGCCGCCCGTCGGGCTCGTAGGTGTAGGGCGCGTCCCGGCCGTCGAGCACGACACGGCGCAGGAGCCAGCCGCGCGGCAGCGTGGGCTCGAGCCGGAAGAGCGGGTCGCCCGCGATCTCGATCCCGAAATAGGCCTGGAGGCTCTTCCCGCCCTCGCGGAACGCGAGGAGAGCGCGCGTCGTCGCCTCGGCGCGCGCCTCGACGCGCTTCAGCGTCGCCGCGATCCTCGCCTGCTCCGACCAGACCTCGTAGTGCGCGAGCGCCTGCGCTCCCTCGAGCCGCCGCACGCCGCTCACCGTGAACCCCTCGATCCGCACCTCGGGACGCGCGACGACGCCGACGGTGCCGCGGTACCGGACCGCGCCCCGGACGCGCGGGACCGGGATCTCCGCGGTCTCGACGCGGTCGCGCGGGAGGTCGGTCTCGAGCGCGAGCGTGACCGTCTCCTGGAGGGGCTCCGTGAACCGCACCTCGATCACGTCCTCGCCCGCGCCGCGCACGAGCCGCCACGTCTTCACGCCCTTGCCGTCGAGCGCCTGCACGGTCTGGCCGGGCGCGAGCAGGAGATCGACGCCGTCGACCGGCGCGCGGAGGATCGAGACCACGAGCGACGTCCGGAGCGACGTCCGCGCCTCGCCGATCTCCGCGACCGTCTCGAACGAGGCGCCGAGGAGCGCGTCGAGCCGCCGCGCGGGCGAGCGCGGCTTCATCCACACCGAGAAGAGCCCGGTCTCGTCCGGGTAGCCGACGACCTTGCCGCCGTCCACCCCCGAGCGGAACGCGCGCACGATCGGCCCGACCTCGCCCTCGACGTCGGGCGGCAGCTGCAGCGTGACGGCGTGCCCGGCGGCCGGCGGCAGCCGGAACGACCCGCGGAGGAGGTCCCCCTCGCGCGCGAGCTTCACCGAGAGCGCGGTCTCGACCTCGTGCGTGCCCGGCGCGTCGAAGACGAGCGCGTCGCCGCGGAGCGCGGGCATCGGCTCGAGCGCCGCGCCCTCGACGCGGAACGGGACGAGGACGGTCCCCTCGCCCTGCACGACGGCCGTGTACTTCGCGGCGATCCGCATCACGTCGCCGTCGATCCGCGCCTCGCACGCGCCGCGCACGAGCCGCCCCGCGACGGGCGGCCTCTCGCGCGCCGCGGCGTCGTTCGCCCGCGCGAGCTCGAGCAGCTTCCGGTACTCCTCGATCGTGATCAGGAACCCGGCGCCCTTGAGGGGAAGGAGGTCCTCCGCCGGGGCGTGGACCCACACCCTGGGCTCCGTGACGGGAGGGGGCTCCGGGGGAGGGTCCCCCGCGAACGCGAGCGCGCCGAGTGCGAGGAACGAGAGCCTTCTCATGACCGCACCTTCCGGATCTCGAGCACCCACACGGCGATCGCCGCTACGACCGAACCCGCGAGCGCGCCGTTCCAGAAGCCGGCCCAGCCCGGCCCCGCGAACGCGAGCATGACGAGCGAGAGGAACGCGACGCACGCCCCCGCGCGCCACGGCTTCACCCTCCGCGCGAGGAGGACGACGCCCACGCCCGCGAGCGCGACCGCGAGGAGCACGAGGACGACGCCGAACGCCACCGAGGTGTGCGCGATGACGAGCTCGCCGTCCCCCGTCCCGTTCCAGAAGAGGCGTTCCCTGCTCTCGACCTGCGTCGGCTGCGGCACGATGTCCTTGAACGGGACGGGCCGCACGTTCGGCCCGCGCTCGGGCGCGTCGCCGAGCGGGCGCACGAGGCTCCCGAGCGCGTCGATGGCGCGGCGGAGCCACGTCCCCCGGGCCCCCTCGAGATCCGCCGGCGTGACGTTGCCCCCGAACCCGGTCGCGCGCCACGCCTTCGGGTAGTAGACGCTCCACGACAGGAGCGCCTGGAAGGGCTTCGTGCCCTCGCCCCACTGCGGGAGCTTCGGGCCCGTGAGCATCGTCTCGCGCACGAGCGCGCCCTTCGTCCTCACCGGGTGCGTGTACGCGATCGCGACCTCGAACGACGCGTCCTTCCGGAGCCCCGTCTCGAGCGGCACGAGGAGCACGTGCCCCTCGCCGAGGCGCGGCTTCTCCGGCCTGCCCGCGACGCGCAGGTCCTGGATCTGGCTCTCCTCGGGGAGCTCCACGGCGAGGAACTGCCGGTCGTTGTTCAGGATCTCGAAGAACGCGGTCGTCGTCGCCGTCTTCTCGTCGGCGAGGACCGTCTTCAGATAGGAAAGCCGCACGACGACGTCCGCCACCGGCTGGTACTCGTGGCGCGTGAGCTCGAGCCGGAAGGGCTCGGGCTCGTCGAGGCGCCGGAGCGCGAGGAACGTCTCCGTCGAGCGGAGCGCCTCCGGGAGCTCGGCGGGATCGACCTCCTCCCACGGCCCCTCGGCGTCCACCTTGAGCGCGGGCGACTTCCGCACCGCGACGAAGGCGTTCGCCGACTCGACGCCGAGCGGGAGGATCTGGGGCACCGCGACGCCGCCCTGCTCGTTGACCTTGAGCGGCTCCTTGAAGACCTCGTCGTACTCGACCCACATGGGCACGCGGCCGAGGGTCTCGCGCTGGAGCGTGACCGTGAAGGTCGTCGTCGGGAGCTTCCCCTCCTCGACCGGGTCGTCCGCGTGCGGCTTCTCGCGGATGTTCGCGCCTTCCACCTTCAGCCGCTCGACGATCGACTTGGGCACGCGGAAGCGGAAGGTCTCGACGCCCGTGAACTGCACGTCGAAGAGGAGGTCCGCGCGGATCCGGACCTTCCCCTCGTCGGCCTGGATCGCGTAGAGGACGTCGCAGGTGACCTTGGGCTTTCGCGCCTCGACCGCGAACGACACGCTCGCGTCCGCGCCGTGCCACCGGTAGGCGAAGGAGAGGGGCAGCGGGGAGGGGAACTTGTCCTCCTGCGCGAGCTGCGAGGGCTCGAGCGGGATCACTCCCCTCGCGGTCGCCGCGGCCTTGATGCCCGGGTCCATGTAGACGCCGAGCGTCCCCTCCTCGATGTCCGCGGCGAGCGGCCGCACGAAGGGGACGTCGAGCTTCTCCTGCGCGAGGTCGAGCGGCGCCTCGCCGGTCACGACGAGGTCGAACCGGCCGAGGCGCCTCCCGCGCAGCTCGAGCGTCATGATCCGGCGGCCGTTCTCGACCGCGTCGGTGCGGGTGTCCACGAGCGCCTCGTCGCCCACCTGCGTGAGGTTGAGCCACTCGGGGACCTCGGCGCGGAGGCTGAAGATGCCCGCGCGCTCCACGTTGCAGGAGAGCACCTGGCTGAGCTTCAGCCGCCGGCGCTCGACCTCGAGCCGCGCGCGGGAGAAGACGGTCACGCGCGGCGCGATCCGCTCGGTCGTGAGCGTGACGCCGTACGGGAGCGCGGGGAAGCGGAAGCCGAGCGCGCGCTCGCTCACCTTGAGCGGGTCGGGCAGCGCGTTCACGTCGACCTGGAACGCGTTCTCGAGAGCGGCGGGGCGGAGCCCGACGCCTTCCGCGCCCTTGACGCGTACGAACCCGCGCTCGCGCGCCGCGCCTTCCAGCCGGAGGACGGGAAGCGGGAGGGGTCCCGGGACCTCGAACGGCGCCTCGAACGCGACGCCGAGCTGGTAGGCGCCCGCCGCGGGCTCGTGGAGCGTCACGTCGAGGATCGTGCGCGCCTCGTCCGCGAAGGTCCACGTCTTGAGGTTCGCGCCCGTCACCTCGAGCACCTGCACGCCCTCGGGCACGCGGACGCGGAACGCGCTCGAGGGCGTGCGCAGCACCTGGAGGTCGAAGGTCAGAAGGCCGCGGAGCACGCGCTCCTCGACGGTCATCGCGACGAGGTCGGTCGAAAAGACGAGCGGCGGCTCCTTCGCCACCTCCTCGGCCTGGTAGCGCCAGGTGAGCTGGACGCTCGGCTGCGGGCCGAGGAAGGCGAGGAGCACCGTCTCGTCGCCATCGGTCGTCGTCGTCATCGCGCGCGCGGGCTCGAGCCTGATCTCGGTGCCCTTGCCCGGCACCCGGAAGGAGAGCTTGTGGAGGGGGACTTGGGGGAGATCGAATGCGCAGGTGGCGAACTCCTTGCCGCGCGCGATGCCGGCGACGAAGCGCGCCTCGACCTTGTGGCGGCCGACGCCCCGGAGGAGCAGCTCGTAGCCCTGCCCGGCGGGCGAGAGGACGCCTGCGGCGCCGTCCACGGAGACCTCCTCGAACGCGACCTTCGAGAACGCGAGCGGGATTTTCTGCCAGCCCTCGGCGAGCACCTCGATCTCGAGCGTCGCCGTGAAGCCGGCGATCCCCTCCTGCACGCGCCCCTCGTAGGTCGCGCTCTCGACGACGAAGGGGACGGGCGGCTTCCCCGGCTCCGCCTTGGGCCCGTACTTGAGCTTCCAGAGCTCGAGGAACTCCTGGTAGGGCACCATGACACGCTCCTTGTCGGTGCCCAGGACCTCGTCGAGCTTCGTGTAGGGGACGTAGATCTTGTGGAGCTCCGGGGCTTCCTGCGCGAAGCCCATGGCGGCGAGGACGAGGAGTGCCAGTCTCTTCATGCTCCATGAGCATCCCGTTTCGGGTGTCTCACGGCGTCAAAATCGGGTCATGTCCCGGGGCGGTTTTCCCCCTCCCCCCGGAGCCCCCCTCCCTCGCAAGGGGTAGAATCCGCGCGTGCGAATCACCCTTCCGCTTCTCCTTCTTCTGGCCGCATGCGGCGGCAAGCCATCGAACCAGGCGTCGGGGCGCCCCCAGGACGTCGCGAACGCCACCTTCGAGGCGCTCAAGGCGGGCGGCATCGGTCCGCTCGAGCCGCACCTGATGACGCCCGAGGAGGCGAAGAGGATCATGACGGTCGCGCTCGACGACTCCGAGGAGCGCGAGCGCCTGGACCGGCTCATGGCGCAGGAGCACGAGCGGCTCCCCGTGGACTGGGCGACGGCGAAGCTCGATGCGACGAGGGTGCGGATGGACGCGCTCACCGGCCGCGCCGCCGTGAGCTTCCTGGTCACGAGCGAGAAGGGGTCGGCCCCGCTCGAGATCGAGGTGCTGAAGGTCGGGCAGCGCTACGTGTTCCAGGACCTGAAGCTCCCGAAGGGCGTGCCGCCGCCGAAGGAGGCCGCGCCCGCCGAGGAAGAGGACGGCTGCGGGGGGGACTAGGGTCTGTCCGAAAAGTCGTCCTGGATTCGGCCGGCTGCGCCGCCGCCATACTTCGTCAGGCCTCCTCACCGTATTTCTCCGTCAATACGGCTCGTCGGCCTTCCTCGTCTGGCGGCGGCTCGCTCAGCCTCGGTCCTTACGGCCGACTTTCCAGACAG
>WYBS01000104.1 GCA_011525755.1 Planctomycetaceae bacterium | reverse complement strand
CCGGCTCGGGCGGCTCGACCCCCAGGCCGAGCGCGGGGAGCGCGTCGGTCACGAGGTTGATCCAGAGGATCTGGATCGGGAAGAGCGGAAAGGGCCAGCCCGCGAGCGCCGCGAAGAGCATCAGGAGGACCTCGCCCGCGTTCGTGGCGAGAAGGTACTGGACGAACTTGCGGATGTTGTCGTAGATCGTGCGACCCTCCTCCACCGCGTTCACGATCGAGGCGAAGTTGTCGTCGGTGAGCACCATGTCCGATGCTTCCTTCGTCACGTCCGTCCCCGTGACGCCCATGGCGACGCCGACGTCGGCAGCCTTGATCGCCGGCGCGTCGTTGACGCCGTCGCCGGTCATCGCGACCACGTGCCCGCGCTTCTTCCAGGCCGTGACGATCCCCAGCTTGTGCGCTGCCGTCACCCGTGCGTAGACCGGGATCCGGTCCACGGCCGCGGCGAGCTCCGCATCGTCCATCGCGTCGAGGTCCCTGCCCATCACGACCCGGTCGCCCTCGCGCACCATCCCGAGATCCGCCGCGATGGCTCTCGCGGTGTCCGGATGGTCTCCCGTGATCATGACGGGGCGGATGCCGGCCGCCACGCACCGCCGGACCGCTTCGCGTGCCTCGTCGCGCGGGGGGTCGATCATCCCCACGAGCCCGGCGAGGACGAGATCCTGCTCGACGAAGTCGTCCCCAGGGGCCATCTCGCGATAGGCGAGGCAGAGCACTCGAAGTGCTCGCCCACCCATGTCGCGCGAGACGGCGAGGACCTCGTTCTTCCGCCCCTCGCTCAGGGGCGCGACTTCGCTCCCGCGGAGCTCGCGCGTGCACTTCCCGATCACGACCGCCGGGGCGCCCTTGGTGTACATGACCGGCTGGCCGTCCTCGTCGCGGACGACCACGGACATGGCCTTGCGGTCCGAGCTGAACGGGATCTCGTGGAGGATCCGCGCGTCGCGGTCCGGCGTGTGCACGCCGCCCTTCGCGGCGGCGACGACGAGCGCCGCTTCGGTCGGGTCGCCGACCACCTCCCACTTGCCCGTGTCCGCGGCGCGCGTGACCTGCGCGTGGCCGCACCACGCCCCGACGGCGAGGGTCTCGAGGAGCGCCGGCTCCTGCCGCGGATCGACCGTGCTTCCCGCCTTGCTGAAGACGCCCTCGGGCGCGTAGCCGACGCCCGTCACCTCGTAACGGGACCCGCCGGCATCGACCTCGAGGACGGTCATCTCGTTGCGGGTGAGCGTGCCGGTCTTGTCCGTGCAGATCACGGTGACCGCGCCGAGGGTCTCTACGCTCGGGAGGCGACGGATGAGCGCGTTCCGCTTCGCCATGCGCTGGAGCCCGAGCGCGAGGGCGACCGTCACGACCGCGGCCAGCCCCTCGGGGACGGCGGCGACGGCGAGGCTGACCGAGAGCAGGAACGCCTCGACGAGCCCGCCGCCCCGGAGCATCTGCAGGGCGAAGAGGACGGCGACGATCCCGAGCACGAGGAAGACCAATCTCCGCCCGAGATCGGCGAGCTTTCGCTGCAGCGGCGTCGGCTCCGGCTCCTGTCGCTGGAGCATGCCCGCGATGTGTCCGATCTCGGTCTCCATCCCCGTGGCGACGACCACCGCGCTCGCGGTCCCGGCGGCGATCGTGGTGCCCATGTAGGCCATGTTGACGCGATCCCCGAGCGGCGCGCTCGCTTCGAGGACGGCGCGGTGGTCCTTGTCGGAGGGAACGGACTCGCCCGTGAGCGCGGCCTCCTCGGCGCGCAGGCCTGCGCTTCCGACGAGCCGCACATCGGCGGGGACGCGATCGCCCGGTTCAAGATCGATGCGGTCTCCGGGCACGAGGTCGGCCGCCGCGAGGACCTGCGATCGCCCGTCGCGGACGGCCTTGGTCTTGGGGGACGAGAGCCTCCGGAGCGCCGCGAGGGCTTGCTCGGCCCTGCCCTCCTGCACGAAGCCCAGGACGCCGTTGAGGATGACGATGGCGAGGATGGCGCCCGCATCGAGCCATTCGCCGAGCACGCCCGAGATCAGGGCCGCGGCGATGAGGATCCAGATGAGCAGGTCGGCGAACTGTCGCACGAGCCGGGACCACCAGCGGGTCGGCGGAGCCTGCGCGAGCTCGTTTCGTCCGTGGCGTGCGAGCCTCTCCGCGGCCGCCGCGCTGGTCAATCCGCGGCGCGCGTCGGTGCCGAGGGCCCGCACGACCTCCTCCGCGGTCGCCGCGTGGGCGGCAGTCGGCGTGCAGGGATGGGTGCTCACGGAGAGCCGGAGGCCGAGCGTTTCATGTCGATACTCCCCGGCGCCGGGCCGCCGGTCCGGTTCAAAGATCCACCCGCCGCAGCCGGAGCGCGTTCGCGATCACGGAGACCGAGCTCAGGCTCATGGCGGCGCTCGCGATCATCGGGCTCAGGAGGAGGCCGAACGCCGGGTAGAGGACTCCCGCGGCGACCGGCACGCCAAGCGCGTTGTAGACGAACGCGAAGAAGAGGTTCTGGCGGATGTTGCGCATGGTCGCCCGGGAGAGCAGGCGCGCCCGCGCGATCCCGCGGAGGTCGCCCTTCACGAGCGTCACGCCCGCGCTTTCCATGGCCACGTCCGTCCCGGTCCCCATGGCGATCCCGACGTCCGCCTGCGCGAGGGCCGGCGCGTCGTTCACGCCGTCGCCCGCCATGGCGACGACGCGTCCGCCGGCCTGGAGCCGCTTCACGGCCTCGCTCTTTCGTTCCGGGAGGACGTCCGCCTCGACCTCGTCGATCCCGAGCTTCTTGGCGACGGCGTCCGCGGTCGCCCGGTTGTCGCCCGTGAGCATGACGATCCGGAGCCCCTCCGCGTGGAGCAGGGCGATCGCCTCGGGCGTCGAGGCCTTGATCGCGTCGGCGACGCCGATCAATCCCGCCGCGCGGCCGTCCACGGCGACGAAGACGACCGTCTGGCCCTCGGCCCGGAGCGCGTCCGCCCGGGCGGCGAGCGCGTCCGAGTCGATCTTTGCTTCATCGAGGAGCCGCCGGTTCCCGAGCGCGACCTCCCGGCCGCCGACCGTGCCGGCGACGCCCCTCCCGGTGAGCGAGCGGAAGCCCTCGACCGGCGCGAGCGCGATCTTGCGATCGGCCGCCCCCGCGATAATGGCCGCGGCGAGCGGGTGCTCGCTCGCGCGCTCGAGGCTCGCTCCGAGCCGGAGGAGCTCGTCAGCAGAAACGACGCTCCCCGCGGGCTCGACGGCCTGGAGCCGCGGCTTCCCCTCCGTCAGCGTGCCCGTCTTGTCGACGACGATCGTATCGACCCGCTCGAGCCTTTCGAGCGCCTCGGCGTTCTTCACGAGGACGCCCGCTTGGGCGCCGCGGCCGACGCCGACCATGATCGACATCGGCGTCGCGAGCCCGAGCGCGCAGGGGCAGGCGATGATGAGGACCGCGACCGCGTTCACGAGCGCGTGAGCGAGCCGCGGCTCCGGGCCGAGGTGGGCCCACCCCGCGAACGCGAGCGCCGCGATCGCGACGACCGCCGGGACGAACCAGGAGGAGACCGTGTCGGCGAGCCGCTGGATGGGCGCGCGGCTCCGCTGCGCCTCCCCGACCAGGCGGACGATCTGGGCGAGGAGCGTGTCCGCGCCGACGCGCTCGGCGCGCATGACCAGAGTCCCCGTCCCGTTCACGGTCCCGCCGGTGACGCGCGATCCGGGGGTCTTTTCGACCGGGATCGGCTCCCCGGTGACCATCGACTCGTCGACCGAGCTCGCCCCCTCGAGGACGCTCCCGTCGACGGGCACGCGTTCGCCCGGCCGGACGCGGAGCCGGTCGCCGGGCTTCACCCCCTCGAGCGGGACGTCCTCCTCGGTCCCGTCCCCGTGCACGATCCGGGCGTGCTTCGGCGCGAGGCCGAGCAGGGCGCGGATCGCCGCCCCCGTGCGGCTCCGGGCGCGAAGCTCGAGGACCTGGCCGAGGAGGACGAGGGTCGTGATCACGGCCGCCGCCTCGAAGTAGACGGGCGCGGCGCCGTGGCTCAGGAACGAGGCCGGGAGCGCGCCGGGAAAGAGGATCGCGACGACGCTGAAGGCGTACGCGACGCCGGTCCCGAGCGCGATCAGGGTGAACATGTTGAGCCGCCGCGCCACGACCGAGGCCCAGCCGCGCACGAAGAAGGGCGCCCCGCCCCAGAGGACGACGGGAGTTGCGAGGAGGAGCTGGATCCATCCGAGGAGCCGCGGCGAGACTGCGTGCTGGAGCGGCGCGCCGGGGATGAGGTCGGACATGGCGATCAGGAAGACCGGCACCGTGAGGACCACGCTCCACTTGAAGCGGCGTGTCATGTCCTCGAGCTCTGGGTTCGGGCCCTCCTCGGCCGTGACGACCTTCGGCTCGAGCGCCATGCCGCAGATCGGGCACGAGCCGGGCCCCTCCTGCACGATCTCCGGGTGCATCGGGCACGTGTAGGGCGTCCCCGGCACGGCCGCCGGCGGCGGCGGAGCGGCGGGCGCCGGCCGGACGTACTTCTCCGAGTCGGCGCGGAAGCGTTCGAGGCAGCTCGCGCTGCAGAAGTGATACGTGGTCCCGCGGTAGACGTGGGTCCCTGCGGCCTTGGCCGGGTCGATGGTCATGCCGCAGACCGGATCCACGACGCCCTTCACGGTCGCCATTCGCGTCTCCTTCCTCGCTGACGATCCGGATCCCGATGCCTGAGGCGTCCTCGCGAAGCCGGACGCGGCCGATGCGCGCCCCCGCGGGCAGCGGCGCTTGGTCCACGCGCCCACCGTAGCCGCTCGGGCGCCGCCAGGCAAGGCGTCCGCCGCACTCCTCGCCGCTTGCGCGCGTGCGTTCGTCTGGCGCGAGCGCCCTGGACGGGGATGCCGGCGCGCGGCGTCATTCACCGCCGTCGTGGTGGTGAAGCTCGAGACGCTCGCATAGGCGGTCAAGAGGATCGAGTCTGTCCTGGCGCAGGCCGCCGGGAAGAAGCTCGAGGACGCGCACGAGGTCGCGGAGGTTGCGAAGGCGGGAGCGCTTGAGATCGCAGGCACGGATCTCGGGAAGGCTGCGTGCGCCCTCGGATCTCGTCCCGGTCGCCATCGAGTCCGCCGTGCTCCGCGTGAGACCGCTGCCGATGACCGTGGGGATGAACATCCTCGGGCTCATGCCGATCATGCTCGCGGACGGCGCCGGCGCGGACGTCGCGAAGCGATGCAGGGCGGGCTCGTCTCGCTCACGATCCTCACGCTCTTCGTGGTCCCCGCGCGGTATGTCGTCTGGAGGCGCTGGGAGGGACGCAGGCAATGGCGGAGTAGGCGGAGTCGACGTGAACCGAGGATCGCCCCTGATGTGGCACGCCCTTCCGGTCGTCGCTGTCCTTGGAACGGCTTGACTCGTCGCCGGGGGCTCTCCTCGGCGACGCCGGAAGACTCGCCGAGCATGGCCCGCAACGCGCTGCAGGATGCGTCCCCGATTCGCCGCCGCCGTCGGCGAGGGAATCGCCGGTCGGATCCGTCCACGCGCTTGCCCAGGCCTCCGCCCCTGGATGGGAGCCCGACTGATCAGGGATCCCGGACCTCGCGCACGCGCGCGGGCCCGTTCGCGTCGTCCTCGTCAGGGATCGATGGCGTCAGGCGGATGT
>WYBS01000103.1 GCA_011525755.1 Planctomycetaceae bacterium | reverse complement strand
GCAGAGGCCGCGCCCGGCGGGCCGCCGCCGACGGAGCCCGCGGGCGACTTCTCCGCCCGCGGCGAGGAGGTCTTCGGCGCGGTCTACGGCCCGCACGCCGCGGAGGTGAAGCGGAAGCTCGCGGCGCTCCACCCCGACTTCGCGCGGTTCGTGCTGAAGGACGCGTACGGGCAGGTGCTCGGCCGCCCGTTCCTCGGGCTCCCCGAGCGCGAGGCGATGGCCGTCGCCATGCTCGCGGCGCTCGAGCAGGACGCGCAGCTCCGCGCGCACGCGAAGGGCGCGCTCCGCGTCGGCCTTCCGCCGGCGCTCGTCCGCGCGGCCCTTGCCGCCGCCGAGGATGGCTGCGGCCGCGAGCTCGCGGCGGCGCGCCGCGTCGTCGAGCGCGCTCTCGGCTGACGCTACTTCTCGAGCTCGGCGCGGACCTTCCTCCAGTCGTCGAAGCGCACGGCGCCTTCGGGCGTGCTGCCGGGCCCGACGAGGACCGCCTTCATGCCCGCCGCGAGGTAGGCGTCGCCGTCCTCGTCCCGGTCGCCGACCCCGGCGACGAGGTTGTAGTCGCGCTTCAGCTCGAGGAGCCGCCCCTTCTTGAACCGTTCCGCCGAGAGCGTCGTGATCTTCAGGTCGCGGACGAGGACCGGGGCCGCGGGGAAGCCCCGGAGGTCGAGCCACGCGCGCGACTTCGCGAAGAGGCCGTCGTCGCGCGCGGTCAGGTAGAGGATGTCGTAACGCTTCGAGAGCGCGTGGAGCGCCTCCGCCGAGCCCTCGAGCGCGGGGAGGTCCTTCGGCTCCTTCGTCGCGACCGCGAGCGCGCTCGCCGCGCAGACGGTCCCGTCGAGGTCCACGACGAGGACCGGGCGCTTCGGGTCCCGCACGAACACGCGGAGCGTCGCGTCGGCCGCGGCGTACTTCGAGTCCGGCGCGAGTGATACCGTAAATTCATACACATCTGGCTCGGCGGCCGGCGGCGTCCACGCGAGCGTCGCGATGCCGTCGTCCCCGGTGGTCGCTCGCAGGGCCTTTTCCTCCCCGCGCGCGAAGACGAGCCGGACCCGCTCGATGTCGCGGTGCGTCACGTTGTCGCGCTCCACCTTCACGGAGAGCGTCAGGGCCCGTCCCGGCGGCGTGACCGCGTCGAACGCGAGGATCCGAGCCGCGTCGCGCTCCTCCGCAGCCGAGGGCAGGGTGAGGATCGCGAGGAAGATCGCCTTCCGCATGCTATTCCCCCGCGAGCAGCCTGAGTTCCGCCGCATCCGGGTCCACGGCCACCACCGTCCCGTCCTTCCGGGCGACGACCGCCGCCGGCACCGCGGCGAGCCATACGCGTTCCGCCGCAGCGGAGCCGTTCCGGATCGCCGGCAGGGCGCGCCCGTGCTCCAAAAGCCACCGGTCGAGCTCCGCGTCCGGGACGTCCGGGCTGATGCAGATGACGACGGGAAGGAAGCGGTCGGAGGCGGGCGGCAGCCCCGCGAGCATCCGTTCCGACCCGGTGTCCCCGTGCGCGACGAAGACGTACGCGACGAGCCCCCCGTGCGCTTCCACGCGCGCCCGGGCCGCCGCGTCGAGATCAAGCAAGAGGGGCATCCCCTCGCAGAGGAGCCGCGCCCGCATGAGCGCGCCGTTCCTCCCGAGCCGCGCCTTCGCCGCGCGGTAGACCTCCCCGAGCTCGTGGCCCGCGGGCAGCAGTGCGCACAGCTCGACTTCCGCGCGCGCCGCCGCCGCCACGTGGTCCGCGCGGACCGTCCGCAGGAGCGCGATCGCCTCCGCGTTCCGTCCGAGCGTCCTCAGCGCGATCGCGCGCGCGAGCTGCACGGACGGGAGTCGCGGGTCGCCGGGGTAGCCGCGCAGGAACTCCTCGGCGGTCCGGAGCACGGCCTCGGCGGACGCCTCGCGGAGCGCGCGGTCGGGTTCCCCCCGCCCCTCCGCCTCGTCGAGGTAGAGCGCCGCGGTCCCCACGCGCGCGACCGCGGCCTCCGCGGCGTCCGGCGCGTCGCCGTTCTCGACGATGTACCGCGCGAGGACCGCCATGCGCCGGTCGAGCACGTCGAAGAGCCTCTTCCGGAACCGGTGCGTGTCGTCGAGCACGCGCATCCTGCGCACCGCGGCCTCCTGCAGCTGCGAGAGCGCGACGGCCGTGGAGACGGAGGGGGCCCCTGGAACCGAGGCGGGCGACACGTCGCCGGGCATCGGGTCGGGGTCCGCGTCGCGCGCGCGCTTCAGCTTCGCGAGGCAGACGATGTACTCGGGGCTCTGGCGGATGCCGTCGAAGTCCGGGTCGGTGGCCAGGTGGTGCGCGTCGCGCCACCCGCGCTGGATCGCGATCGCGAGCCAGGAGCCCGCCCGCTCGGCGTTGCCCTCGAGCGCGTAGCAGCAGGCGATGTTGTAGTAGGGGCGCGGGTTGTCCGCGTAGGTCGCGATCTGGCGCTCGAACGCCGCGACCGCCTTCCCGAAGTCCTTCGCGTGGTAGTGCGAGAAGGCCTCCTGCTCCTTCTCGACGAAGCGCCGGGACAGCTCCTGCGGATCCTGCGCGGCCCCCGCGGCCGCGAGGAGGAGGAGGGCGAGGGGAGCCCGCACGACGGATACGGTACCCTCCCGCGCCGTTTTCCGCCGGTTCGCCGCTGTTCCGGGCGTGTGGTAGCCTGTGTCGATGGCGCGCGTCACCACCGGAGACATCGTCCACCTCCACTACACCGGCAAGTTCGAGGACGGCACCGTGTTCGACTCGACGGAGGGGAGCGACCCCCTGGAGCTCGTGGCGGGTGCGGCGGACATCATCGACGGCGTGAGCCAGGGGATCATCGGCCTCGAGGTCGGCGAATCGAGGACGCTCACCGTGCCGCCCGAGCGCGGCTACGGCTCGCGCGACGAGTCGCTGCAGAAGACGGTGCCGCTCGACGCGCTCCCGGAGGGGATCGAGGTGGGCGACCGCGTCTCCGCGAACGCCGGCGGCCACGAGATCGTCTTTCTCGTGACCTCGATCAAGGGCGCCGAGGCCGTGATCGACGCCAACCATCCGCTTGCCGGGAAGACGCTCGTCTTCGACCTCGCGGTGCACTCGATCCACGGGAACGACCCGGAGCGCCTCCGCCACGGCCACGGGCACGGGCACGGCGACTGCGGCTGCGGCCACGACCACTGATCAGGCTGCAGGAACGGGCGGGACCGCGGGTCCGCGAGGGTACCGGGGTTCCCCGGAGCCCCTCCCCATCCGCGCGCCGGGGCGCGTTAGCATCTTTCGTGGTGCGCGCGCTCGTCCTCCTGCTGCTGGTCACGGTCGCCGCGTCCCAAAGCCTCGACACGCGCATCGAGGCGGGCGTGAAGCGTGGCGTCGACTTCCTCCTCTCGCGGTTCCACGCGGAGAAGGGGTGGGGGAACGCGATCGGCACCGGGACCTACGGCAACATGGGCACGCCGTATCCCTACGACGCCGGGCCGACCGCGCTCGTGTCCTATGCGCTCCTGAAGGCGGGGGTGCCGCGGGACCATCCGACGCTCAAGAAGGCGTTCTCGATGCTCAAGCTGAGGCACCGGACGCCCGCGGTCGCGTACGAGATCTCCGTCCTCCTCCTCGCCGTCGCCGAGCGCGCGGGCGCGGGGAGCTGCCCCGACTTCCGCGTCGCGCCGCTCCGCGCGGAGCGCACGAACCACCGGTTCAAGAAGCCCGCGAGAAACCCGTTCCCGAAGGAGGAGTGGACCTGGGTCCAGGACCTCGCGAGAAAGCTCATGTCGTTCCAGGCGGAGAACGGCGGATGGCGCTACTACCCGAACGACTTCCACTCGGGCGGACGCGCGGACGTGTCGTCGACGCAGTTCGCTCTGCTCGCGCTCTCGACGGCGAACCGGTGCGGCGTGCTCGTGCCGGACGACGTCTTCCGCAAGGCGCGGGACTACCTGCTCCTGTCGCAGGAGAAGGAGGGGCGCGAGGTGCCGCGGGCGATCCACGTGCCGGGCGGCGACCCGGACGCGCTCGACCGCGCGCGCGGGTTCCCGTACATCGCGGGGAGCGACGTCCCGCCGTACCGGCGCGTGTCGGGCGGGATGACGGCCGCGGGCGTCGCGTCGCTGATCCTCCTGCGCGAGGAGCTCGGCCCCGACGAGCGGACCGAGCGGGCGATCCTCGACGGGTACGCGTGGGTCGGGCGGTACTTCTGCGTCGAGGTGAACCCGGGCATGTGGCCGTTCCTGAACGGCAGCTACCACTACGTGTGGCTCTACGCGCTGGAGCGGTGCGGCGACCTCGGGCGGCGCGAGGTGATCGGCGGGCGCTCGTGGTTTGCCGAGGGGGCGACGTACCTGCTGTCGCAGCAGCGGGAGGACGGCGCGTTCGTGGACGAGACCTGCATGAACCCGAAGGACGTGCTCGGGACCGCCTTCGCGCTGCTCTTCCTCACCCGCGCGCACAAGCCCGTCTCGGGCGGGGGATGAACGGGGGGTCCGGGGGCGGCTAGTTCGCGAGCTTCCACTCGCAGCGGTCGGCGCCCACGTGCCGGTCGCCCTCGGTCGCGACCGCCGTCGGGGCGAGAAGCCCCGAAGCGTCGCGGAACGCGGCGTAGGGCTGCGGCTCGCGGTCGCCGACATAGCCCCCCTCCGACGTCGCGAGGACGTCGCCAGCCTGGTTCGTGAAGAACGTGCGGCCTTGGCCCTCGACCGGCCACGCGTAGACGCACCAGTTCGTCTCCGCGAGCTCCGCGCTCACCTCGCCCGCGCCGATGCCGCCCTTGTCGCGCTCGGTCACCGGCAGGCCGAGGGCGCCGGGGAGGTAGATCCGGTACCGGTAGCCGTTCCGCTCCGCGCGACCCTTCGAGACGAGCCGGAAGGCGCTCGCGAGGACCGGCGGGTTCAGCGGCTTGCCGTCGCGGACGCCGGCCGCGCCGGAGAGCTCGGCGAACGACCCGTACTCGCCGACGCCGTTCCGGTTCTCGTCCGCCCGCGCGACGGCCTGGAACTGCGCCTGCGCGGAGATGACGTTCCGGAGCGTGGCGATGGCCTGGATCTCCTGCGAGGCCGCGCGCACCTTCTCGCGGACGGCCTCGCGCGCGTCGGTTGCGTCGGCCTCGGCAGCGGGCTCCGGCGCGGGCTTCCCCGCGCGGGGCGACGCGGGAGGGGGTTCGGGGGCCGGGGCGGGCGGGAGGGAGAGCTCCTCCGGCACGACGACGACCCTTGTCCGCGGCGCGCGCTCCCCCGTGACGCCGGCCTTCCGCGAGGGCCCGAGGCCGGGGACGGCGAGCACGACGAGGATCGCGAGGAGCGCCCCGCTCAGGAGGCCCGCGAGGAACGACCGCTTGTGCATATCCCCTTCATCGGCGCGCTATGCTCATGACATGCGCGCGGCCGCCCTCTTGCCGGGGATCCTGCTCGCCGCATGCGGCGGCCAAGAGGACGAGGTCGCGCCCGCGCGGGAGGATGCCATGGCGATCACGGTCACGAGCCCGGCCTTCGCGGCGGGCGAGCGGATCCCGAAGAAGCACGCGTACGCGCCCGAGGGCGAGAATGTCTCGCCCGCGCTCTTGTGGTCGGGCGTGCCCAAGGGCGCGAAGGAGCTGGCGCTCCTCTGCGACGACCCCGACGCGCCCATGGCGGAGCCGTGGGTGCACTGGGTGCTCTACAAGCTCCCGGCGACGGCGACGGGGCTCGCGGAGGGAACCGACGAAGGCGTCGCGGGCACGAACTCTTGGGACGAGGAGGGGTGGGGGGGGCCGCTGCCGCCGAAAGGCCACGGCACGCACCACTACCACTTCAAGGTCTTCGCGCTCGATGCGAGCCTCGACCTGAAGGCCGGCGCGACGAAGGCGGACGTCCTGAAGGCGATGAAGGGGCACGTCCTTGCGGAGGGCGAGCTCGTCGGGACGTACAGCCGGTAGCTGCCCCCGGACCCCCTCGACTTCCCGGGATACACTCGTTGCCATGTCGCGGACGTACGTCAACGCATATACGGTGCTCCTGTTCGTGTACGGGTTCGTGCTGGTGCTGGCCGCGATCGTCCTGCACTCGGTCGCGAAGGGCGACGTGGAGTCCGCATGGTCCCTGCGTCTCGTCCGGAACATCGAGGCCGCGCTCGCCCTCGCGTGCCTCGCCGTCGCCGTGCTGCGGTCCCTCGGATCCGCGGTCGCCGCGCCCGCGACCGCCGCGATCAGCATCGTCCTCTCGATCTCGTTCCCGTTCGGCACCGCCGCGTTCGTGTGGTGGCTCGTGAGCATCCGCAAGCGGGAGCGGCCCGCGGGCTGAGCGGCGATGCGGCGCCTTGCCCTCGTGTCCGACACGCACGGCCTCGTGCGTCCGGAGGTCCTCCGCGCGCTCGCGGGCGTCGAGCGGATCCTCCACATGGGCGACGTCGGGAGCCCGGATGTCCTCGATGCGCTGGATGCGGTCGCGCCGGTGACGGCCGTGCGCGGGAACGTCGACCACGGCGCGTGGGCGCGCGCGCTCCCCGCGACGCAGCTCGTCGATGCCTTCGGCGCGAGCCTTTTCCTGCTGCACAACCTCGCGGATCTCGACGTCGATCCCGCGGCCGCGGGCATCGCGATCGTCCTCTACGGCCACACGCACGTGCCGAAGGAGGAGGCGAAGGGCAACGTCCGGTACGTGAACCCCGGCTCGATCGGGCCCAAGCGGTTCGACCTGCCCGTGTCGTTCGCGCTCCTCGGGGAAAATCTCTCCGTCGAGTTCGTGACCCTCCAGTAAGGTGGGGCGGTGCCCCTGGTGGACTCGTTGCCCGACTGGGCGATCCCGCTCATCCTCCTCGCCGCCACCGCGGTCGCGGCGTTCCTCGTCCACGCGCTCGTCTTCGGCGTCCTTCGCCGCGCGGTGCGGAGGTCGAGGACGCCCGTCGACGACGCGCTCACCGAACGCGCGTGCGGCCCGGCCCGCTGGCTCCTCGTCGCGTTCGCGCTCCAGGGCGTGCTGCCGCACGTCACGCTGGCCCCGCGGATCTACGAGCCGCTCGTGCATCTCCTGCGGCTCGTCGTCATCGCCTCCGTGGGCTGGCTTGTGGCCGCGCTCCTCCGCGTGGCGGAGGACATCGTCGCCCACCGCTACCGCCTGGACGTGGCCGACAACCTCGGGGCGCGGACGGTCCAGACCCAGTTCCGCGTCCTGCGCCGCATCGCGGGCGTCGCGGTCGTGATCCTGACGGCCGGCGTGATGCTCATGACCTTCGAAGGCATCCGCCAGCTCGGGACGACGCTGCTCGCGTCCGCGGGCGTCGTCGGCCTGATGATCGGCATGGCGGCGCGGCCGCTCTTCGCGAACCTGATCGCGGGCGTGCAGATCGCGCTCACGCAGCCGATCCGCCTCGATGACGTCGTGATCGTGGAGGGCGAGTGGGGCCGGATCGAGGAGATCCGCTCGACCTACGTCGTCGTGGCGATCTGGGACGACCGGCGCCTGATCGTGCCGCTGAGCCGTTTCATCGAGCAGCCCTTCGAGAACTGGACGCGCACGCGCGCCGACCTCCTCGGCACGGTCTTCCTGCATGTCGACTACACGCTTCCCGTCGAGGAGGCCCGCGCGGAGCTGAAACGCATCCTCGACGCGTCCTCCTGCTGGGACAGGCGCGCCTGGGCGGTGCAGGTCACCGACAGCGGGCGCGAGACGATGGAATTGCGTTGCCTCGTGAGTGCGGGCAACTCGTCCGACGCATGGGAGCTCCGGTGCGAGGTCCGCGAGAAGATGATCGCGTGGCTCCAGCGCGGGCACCCGGACTCCCTGCCGCGGCGGCGCGTCGAGGGCGCGACGTTCGGCGGCGCGGACTAGGGTCTGTCTGGAAAGTCGGCCGTAAGGACCGAGCCTGAGCGAGCCGCCGCCAGACGAGGAAGGCCGACGAGCCGTATTGACGGAGAAATACGGTGAGGAGGCCTGACGAAGTATGGCAGCGGCGTAGTCAGCCGAATCCAGGACGACTTTTCGGACAGACCCTAGCCGCTCACATCTCCGTCCGGTCGAAGCGCTGGAGGCGGTGGGTCGCCGCGAGCGCGCCCGCGAGACCAAGGAGGAGCGGCGAGGTGAAGAGGTAGTACGCGACATGGCGGCTGCCGAGAAGCCCGCCGAAGACGATGTAGACCGCCATGAACAGGAAGCCGTAGCGGATCGGGCCCGGCTTCAGGGCGGCGGCGAACGCGCCGGTCGCGGCGCCGACGGCCGCCGCGAGCATGAGGCCGAGCCGCGTGGGCGTGTGCAGGAGCGCCTCCGCGAGGAAGAGGAGTGCCGCCCCCTCCGCCACCCAGCGCAGCGCCGTGTCCTTCCGGCGCGCGACCTGGTCCCCCCGGACCCCCTCCGCCGCGTCCCAGCGGTTGCGGATCTCCGCCTTCGCGTGCTCCGGGAGCCGCGCGAAGAGCGGCGCCTCCTCGCGCGGGTCGTGGAGCCGTTCCTCGGGAACCTCGACGACGAGGCCCTGCCCGGGTTCCGGGGCCTCCCTCTCCTCTTGCGCCCTCGGCGCGATCACCCGCTGCCACCTGGGCGGATCCGGGGGGGGCTCCGGGGGCCGCGGGGAGGCGCGATTGCCCATCACCCTCCGATCGACACGCGGAACCCGGACCTGAAGTCCGGGTCGGGATGTCAGAACCCGTTGACCGTCAACGGCTTGGAGCGCCGGGACCCCGTACTCGGTACAGGGTCAGGGTGCTGCCCAGTAGCCCTCGGCCCAGATCTCGAGGTCGCCGCTGCCGAAGGTGACCTCGAGCGACGGCCGCGTCGCGGACGCGAACGCGATCCCGGTGGTCGAGTCGTAGTTCGCGAGGATCCACTCGCTCGTGCTGTCGAGCACGCCGGCGCTGAACGCCTCGCCGCGGATCACGCGCCGCGCCCACGCGGGCTTGCCGTCGCGCTGCTTCTTGTCGGGCTCCTGCCAGAACTCCTCGAGCTGGAGGCGCATCGACTGCGGGATGCGCATCTCGAGATGGGTGATGACGAGCGCCTTCCCGCCGTACTTCGCGTCATCGAGCTGCACGAGCTCGATCACGTCGCCGCGCCGCTTCTTCCCCGCGTAGTGGAAGTTCCAGACGCGGGAGACGGAGGGGAGCTGCGAGTGGGGCGACGCCGGGGCGTCCTGCGCTTCGAGCACGGACACGAGCGGAACGGCGACCAGCGCGCCGAGGACCAGCAGGCCGAGGGTGTTTCGCATGGCCCCTTATGAAAGCACACGGGGGGGCCCGGGAATTCGGGGGGCCGGGGGGGCCCCGGGGCGCGCCTACCCCTCCTTCGCGCGGCGCTCGGCGGCCTTGCGGAGGCGGTTCCAGGCCGATCCGATCCCCATGGCGGACCGGACCTCCTTCATGGTCGCCCTCGCGACCTCGCGCATCTTCTCGGTGCCGTCGAGCAGGATCCGGTCGACGAGCGCCGGGTCCTTCTCGTACCGCGCGTAGCGCTCGCGGAGGGGGGCGAGGAAGCGGTTGATGGCGGCCGTGAGCTTCGCCTTCACCTCCGCGTCCCCCACGCCCCCTCTCTGGTAACGCTCCTTCAGGTCGGCTACCTCGGCGCGGTCGTCGTTGAACGCATCGTGGTAGATGAAGACCGGGTTCCCTTCGACCGTGCCCGGGACGTCCGCGTGGACGCGCTTCGGGTCGGTGAAGGTCGCGCGGATCTTCTTCTCGACCGTCGCCGCGTCGTCGGAGAGGAAGATCGCGTTGTTGAGGCTCTTCGACATCTTCTGCTTGCCGTCGGTGCCGACGAGCGTGGGCACGTCGCCGAGGAGGAGCTCGGGCTCGGGGAAGACCTCGCCGTAGAGCCGGTTGAAGCGGCCCGCGATCTCGCGTGTGATCTCGACGTGCGCCGCGTTGTCCTTGCCGACGGGCACGACGTGGGCTCTCGGGAGGAGGATGTCGGCCGCCTGGAGGACGGGGTAGCCGAGGAGGCCGAAGGGCATCTCCGTGATGTGCGCCGCGCGCGCCATGTCCTTCAGGGACGGGAGGCGCGAGAGCCGGTTGACGGTCACGAGCATCTCGCAGATGAGGTTCAGCTCGTAGATCTCGGGGACGGCGGACTGCAGGTAGATCGTCACCTTGGCGGGATCGATGCCGCAGGCGAGGTGGTCGAGGACCATGCCGCGCGCGTTGTCGAGGACCTTCTGGATGTCCGCCTTCTCGAGCTTCGTCGTGAGCATGTGCAGGTCGGCGACGAGCAGGTAGGTCTCGTACTTGTCCTGCAGCTCGACCCGCTTCTTGAGCGAGCCCACGTAGTGTCCGAGATGGAGCCGCCCGGTCGGCCGGTCCCCCGTAAGTAGCCTCATCCGCACAGGGTAATGGTTAACGTGGACGGATCGCGCAAGTCGTTGTGGCGGGCGGTATTACGCTTCCTCGACCGCGGAACGCGTTCCGCAGGCCGTGCGGAACGAGTTCCGCGCCTCGGCAGCCGTAAGTCCCTACTCGAACTGCGTTTGCGTTCGTCACGCAGGTTAACCGTTGACCTGCTAACACTCGCGGCGCGGGGGGCGTCTTTTCGGGAAAGGAGATGACCATGCGACGCCCCCTCGTGATCGCTCTTCTGCTCGGGATCGCCGGAAGCCTGCGCGCAGGGCCGCCGGCCATCTGCTGGCCCGTCGAGATCGGCGACGCGAAGTCGCTCCCGTGGGGCAAGGAGGCCTTCGCGCGATCCGACCGCTACGACGCCAAGAGGACCGTCGAGGACACCCTCGCGCTCCTCGACGACAAGATGCCCGTCCTCGTCCGCATGGAGACGCTCCGCCGCGCGACGATCTACCTCGAAGACACCCAGGCGGGCCGCGACGCGCTCCTCCGCGCGCTCGCGACCCGCGTGCTCGACGCCGAGGCCCCCGGGAAGCCCTCCGCCCTCGCGTGGTTCGACGCCGGCTACGCCCGCGGCTGCTTCCACCAGAGCCGCGAACCGGGGCCGGGCGGCTACGCATGGGTCCGCCGCGCCGTCGAGATCGCCGGGACGAGCCCGGAGATGGAGTACGGCTGCGCCATCCTCTCCCTCATGGGCGCCCGCGGCGACTTCAGGCGGCACCTCGACCGCGCGCAGGAGGGAGCGGGCAGGAACCCCCTCCTTGCGAAGAACATCGAGAGCCTGAAGGAGCTCTACCCGCCGGTGCTCAGGTACTTCGAGGAGAAGGAGAAGGGGATGGGCCCCGGGAAGGGGAAGGAGTAGCGGGTACCTTGGATCTCGTGCTCGGTTTCGTGCCGGAACGCGATCTTGTCGCGAGGGCGTGCGCGGGCGACCGCCACGCCTTCGCGCGCCTGTACGAGCGCTACGCGGCCGTCGTGCACGCCGTCCTCCTCGCGCGCGTGCCGTCGCAGGAGGCGGAGGATCTCCTCCAGGAGGTCTTCGCGAAGGCGCTTGTGAGCCTCCCCGCCGTGCGCGACCCGGGCGCCGTCGGCGGCTGGCTCTGCGCGCTCGCGAGGAACCTCGCGAGCGACTTCCACCGCGCGCGGAAGACGGCGGCGCTCCCGCCCGAGATCGCGGGGCCCGGCGACGGCGCGGAGGCGGCCGACGCGCTCGCCGCGATCCGCGAGCTGCCCGGCGTCTACGCGGAGACCCTCCTCATGCGCCTCGTGGAAGGGATGACCGGACCGGAGATCGCCGAGACGACGGGCATGACGCACGGCTCCGTGCGCGTGAACCTCCACCGCGGGATGAAGCTCCTGCGGCGGCGCCTCGGCGAGGAGGAAAAGCGATGACGGACTACCTGTGGGACAAGAGCGGCCCGGTGGATCCGGAGGTCCTTCGCCTCGAGGGGCTTCTCGGCCGCTACCGTCACCGTGCCCCGCGGCGGCGCCGCGCGCTCCTGTGGGGCGCCGTCGCCGCCTCGGCGGCTGTCGCTGCCGCGATCCTGCTCGTCGCGCTCCTCGGCGGGGAGGGGACCTTGCCGGCGGCGCCGAGCCGTTCGTGGGAGGTGACCTGGCTCGAGGGGCAGGGCGACTCGCGCATCGAGGTCGGCGGCTGGCTCGAGACGGACGATGCCGGCCGCGCGCGCGTGAAGGTCGCGGACATCGGCCGCGTCGACCTCGCCCCGAACACGCGCGTGCGGCTCGTGGCGACGGGCGAGGACGAGCACCGCCTCGACCTCCGCCGCGGCAGGCTCCAAGCGCTCGTCTACGCGCCGCCGCGCCTCTTCCTCGTCGACACGCCCGCCGCGACCGCTGTCGACCTCGGCTGCGCGTACACGCTCGAGGTGGATGAGAGCGGCACGGGCCTCCTCCGCGTCGATTCCGGCCATGTCGATCTCGAGGGCCGCGACGGCCGCACGTCCTACGTCCCGCGGGGCGCCTCCTGCCGGATCTCGCGCGCCGGCCCGGGCGTGCCGTGGTTCGAGGGCGCGCCGGAGGGCCTCCTCGACCCCGCGGGGGACGCCCTCGTCCCGGCGCTCGCGGCCGCGCTGCCCCGCGACGCCCTGACCCTCTGGCACCTGATCGCGCGCGTGGACGAGGCGCGGCGCGGCGCCGTGGTCGGCCGCCTCGCCGAGATCGCGCCGCCTCCCCCCGGAGCCCCCCTCGATCTCTGCCGGAAGCTGGACCGCGATGCCCTTCTCGCGTGGCGTGACACGCTCCCGCTCCCGTAGAATGCGCCGGTGCCGATCCTCGATGTCGAAGTCGTCGGGCCGCTCGCGCGTTCCGTGCGGAAGGGCCTCGTGCAGCGCCTCGCCGACGCGTGCGGCGAGCTGCTCGACCTGCCGCAGGGGCGCACGTGGGTGCGGCTTCGCTTCCTCCCGGTCGACCAGTACGGCGAGCACGGCGGCGTCCCGAAGGACGTGAAGCCCGTCTTCGTGACCGTGCTCCGCGCCGCGCCGCCGACCGGCCGCTCGCTCGCCCGCGAGATGCAGGCGCTCGGCACCGCCGTCGCGAAGGCGTGCGGGCGGCCGCCCGAGAACGTCCACGTCCTCTACGAGCCGCCTGGCGCGGGGCGCGTCGCGTTCGGCGGCAGGGCCGCGCCGACGCCCGGCCGACCGCGCTCGTCGCGCCGATGAGAGCGGAGCGCGCCGTCTGGTGGGCGCTGCTCGTCGCGTGCGCCGCGGGGCTCTGGGCGGCGCACTCCGTCGCGAGGGGAGGGGGCGCGGGGGAGGGGCCGGCGCCCGGCGAGGAGGCCCTTGGGCGCTGGGCGCTCGGCGCGGCACGCGCGGCGCCGGAGTCCCCGGTGTTCGAGAGGCTCGAGCTCGACACGATGGCGCCGGCGTCGCGGCTGCGGATGGTGCCGGTCGTCGCGGAGGTCCTCGGCGTCGAGAAGGCGAAGGGGATGCTTGAGGAGCTGCGGGGCGCCGCCGTGCCGCGGGCCGATTTCGACGCCTTCTGGAGCATCTACGGCGAGCTCGCGCCGCCGCCCGCCGACGAGGGGTTCGCGCGGCGGAACGGCTGGTTCGCGCGGCTCGCGCTCTCGCGCGGCCTTCCGGATTCGCACCCGCTCCGGCGGGAGGTCCTCGGGGCGGCGCGCCGCACGTTCCTCGGCTCGTCGGTCGCCATCTTCTGCGGGCTCCTCGCGCTCGGGGCGGGGATCGCGCTCCTGCCGATCGGGCTCTCGCGGCTCGCGCGGGGGCGGATCGCCTTCGCGTATGAGCCGCCGCCGCGCTCTCCGGGCGACCTCGTGTGGCTCGAGACGGTAACGATCCTGCTCGCGGGCGTGATCGCGACCGCGTTCCTCGGCCCGGCCTCGATGTGGGCGCTTCTCCTCGTGCCGCTCTGGCCGCTCGCGCGCGGCGCCACGCGCGCGGAGTGGCGCGCGGGCCTCGGCCTCTCGCGAGGCGCGGGCCTCGTGCAGGAGATCGGCGCGGGATTCCTGGGCTACCTCGCGGGGATGCCCGTCTTCCTCGCGGGCGCCGTCCTCTCGGTGCTGGTCTCGCGCGTGCTCGGGGAGCCGCTCTCCCACCCCGCGATCGAGGAGATCGGCGGCGGCACGTGGGCGAGGGTCCATCTGCTGCTCGCGGCGTGCGTGTGGGCGCCGCTCGTCGAGGAGGCGGTCTTCCGCGGCGCGCTGTATCGCTACCTGCGGCCGCGGATGTCGCGGCTTCTCGCGGCCATGCTCACGGGCATCGTCTTCGCGTTCGTGCATCCGCAGGGGCTCGCGGGAATCCCCGCGCTCATGGCGATCGGGGGCTGGTTCGCGCTCCTCCGCGAGTGGCGCGGCACGATCGTTTCCTCGATCGCGGCCCACGCCGTCCACAACCTCGCGCTCGTCTCCCTCTCGATCCTCGTCCTCGCCTGACTCGGGGCCACGTACGGCGGTCGGCTGGCGGAAGCCGGTGCGGGATGGCGACGGCCACGGGCCCCGGGGGTCCGGGCCTGGACCGCGCCGGCGGCCTCACGACACGACGGCGACCGCGTTGTAGACGAGGTGCGCGGCCACCGCCGGGAAGAGGGACCCCGTGGCTGCCCGGAGGAGGAGCGTCGCGACGCTCAGGAGCGCGATCAGGAGGAAGCCGGGCGGGTAGTGCACGAGCTCCGTCGCGTGCAGCGCGGTGAAGAGGACCGTGACGACGAGCATCGCGGCCGCCGCCGGCATCCTCGCGCGGAGCCCTTCGTACAGGACCCCGCGGAACACGAACTCCTCGATCGGCGGCGCGAGCACGAGCGCGACGAGCAGGAGCGCCCAGTAGCCCGTCTCCGAGCTCGCGAGCCGCGTGAGGGGCGTGTCGAGCGCGGTCGGCGGTACGAGGCGCGTCAGCGCGACGAGGAGGAGGCCGAGCAGGGCCCCGGTCCCGGCGCCCGCGAGCAGCTGGCGCGCGTTCCCGGGCCGCAGCGCGAACCGCCCGCCCGCCCGCAGCGGGCCCGTCATCGAGCGCGTCACGAGGAGCGCCGCGGCGCCGCCGAACGCGAGGCTCAGGAGCACGATCGACGGCATGCCCTCTTGGATGAGTTCCTCGATCGGGCGGCCGGTCAGCGCGCTCCGGACGCCCGCGACCATCCCGACCGCGAACCCCGCGACGAACTGCGCGCCGAAATAGGCGAGGAAGACGAGGATCGCCGCGCCCGGGCCGAAGCGGCGCTCCGCCGGCGGGGGAGGGAAGTCAGGGGGCTCCGGGGGCGGCACCGGATCTTCCGCATCCGGCACGGTTCCCGAGCCCTCCATGGATCACTTCCGCTTCGCGAGCGCGGCGGCGATGAGGCCGCGGAAGACCGGGTGCGGCTGCATCGGCTTGCTCTGGAACTCCGGATGGAACTGCGTCGCGAGGAAGTAGGGGTGGTCCCCGATCTCGATCATCTCGACGAGGTCGAGCGCGTCGTGGATGCCCGAGAACACGAGGCCGTGCTCCGCGAGCGCCCCGCGGTAGGCGTTGTTCACCTCGAAGCGGTGGCGGTGGCGCTCCTCGACCAGCGGCGCCCCGTACATCCGTCGCGCGAGCGTCCCGTCGAGCACGCGGCACGGGTACGAGCCGAGCCGCATCGTCCCGCCCTTCTCCTTCACGCCCTTCTGCGCCTCCATGAGGTCGATCACGGGCGTGCAGTCCTTCGTGAACTCCGTGCTGTGCGCGTTCTTGATGCCGCAGACGTTTCGCGCGTACTCGACGACCGCCGCCTGGAGGCCGAGGCAGAGCCCGAGGAACGGCAGCTTCGCCGTGCGCGCGTGGCGGACCGCGAGGATCTTGCCCTCGAAGCCGCGCTCGCCGAAGCCGCCGGGCACCACGAGGCCGTGCGCCCCCTCGAGCCGCTGCGCGACGTTCTCCGTCGTCAGCTCCTCGGGGTTGATCTTCCGCAGCTTGACCTTCACGTTGTTCGCGAAGCCGCCGTGCGAGAGCGCCTCGTAGACCGACTTGTAGGCGTCGTGGAGCACGATGTACTTCCCGACGACCGCGATCTCGACCTCGCCCGAGGGGGTCTTGATCCGCTCGACGAGGTCCTGCCACGGGCGCATGTCGGGCTCGCGCGTCTCGAGGCCGAGGCGCTTGCAGATGAGCCCGTCGAGCCCCTGCTGGTGGAGCATCGTCGGCAGCTCGTAGATCGACCAGTCGACGTCCTTCTCCTCGATCACGCAGCCGCGCTCCACGTTGCAGAAGAGCGAGATCTTCTCCTTGAGGTCGCCGCCCATCGGCAGCTCGGTGCGGCAGAGGATGAAGTCGGGCTGGATGCCGATCTCGCGGAGCCGCCCGACGCTGTGCTGCGTGGGCTTCGTCTTCATCTCGCCGCTCACGCGCAGGTGGGGGACGAGCGTCAGGTGGATGAACGTGACGTTCCCGCGCCCCTTCTCGAGCGCGAACTGGCGGATCGACTCGAGGAACGGGAGCCCCTCGATGTCGCCCACCGTCCCGCCGATCTCCGTGATCAGCACGTCGACGTCGTCCTCCGCGCTGCGGATGGCCCCCTTGATCTCGTCCGTGATGTGCGGGATCACCTGCACGGTGCGGCCGAGGTAGTCGCCCCGCCGCTCCTTCGTGATCACGGAGTGGTAGATCTGGCCGGTGGTGTAGTTCGAGGCGCGCGTGATCTGCGCGTTGGTGAACCGCTCGTAGTGGCCGAGGTCGAGGTCCGTCTCGGCGCCGTCGCGCGTGACGTAGACCTCCCCGTGCTGGTACGGGGACATCGTGCCGGGGTCGACGTTGATGTACGGGTCGAGCTTCTGGATCCCGACCTTGAGCCCGCGCGCCTCGAGCAGCGCGCCGATCGCCGCGGAGGTGAGCCCCTTGCCGAGGCTCGAGACCACGCCGCCGGTCACGAAGATGTGCTTGCGCATTTCGAAAAGAGCCGTCCCGGAAAAAGGAGGAGTCTAAAAACCCCTCCTAGCTTCCCGGTCCGCCCGGACAAAGCCTAGCACGTCGGCGCGCGCGCGAGGGGTGCCGTGCCGCTAAGCCGTGCCGCGATAACGCCTTACGAAGGAGGAATAATCCTCGGGCGTGTCGATTCCCCTGCCCGGATGGAGCGCCCGCGCGACGCGGATCCGGACCCCGTGGTCCAGCGCGCGCATCTGCTCGAGCCGCCGCTCCTTCTCGCGCGCCGTGGGCGCGAGCTTCGTGAACCGCTCGAGGAAGTCGGGCCGGTAGGCGTAGATGCCCACGTGGCGGAAGGCGCCGGGCGTCGGCTCGCGGCGGAAGTCCGTCGCGAAGCCGCCCTCGACGACCGCCTTCACGACCGACGGGCTCCGCTGCTCCTCCTCGGTGAGCCCCTCGAACACGAGCGTGCCCATCTCGTCCCCGGCCTGCATCGCGTCGATCAGGCGCGCGACGTCCTCGGGGTCGATCTCGGGCTCGTCGCCCTGGAGGTTGACGACGAGCGACGCGGTACGCCGCCGAGCGACCTCGGCCACGCGGTCGGAACCGGAGGGGTGCAGGGGGGAGGTGAGGAGCGCGATCCCGCCGAAGCCCTCGACCGCGCGCACGATCTCCGGATCGTCCGCCGCGACGACGACCTCGTCCGCGTTGCGCACGAGGAGCGCGCGCTCGTGGACGTGCTGCACGAGGTACTTGCCCGTCTCCTTGAGGAGCATCTTCCGCGGCAACCGCGTCGAGGCGAGCCGCGCCGGGATGACGAGCAGGACCCGCCGCGTCACCGCCCCGCCCTGTTCGCGTCGAACGCGTCCCTCGACGTCGTCGCCTGCATCTGCGGCGGGTAGGCGTTCCAGACGGCGAGGAACGTGCGGGAGCAGTAGCCGTACGACTTCGCGGCGTCGACCTGGTCCTTCGTCGGCGTCATGCCCGGCGGCGCTTTGATCCGAAGCAGCGCGAGGCGACGCCCGTTCGCGTCCGTCACGGTGACCTCGCCCGAGGCGCCGAGGCCCGGGGGATTCGCGGGCCGCGGGCGGGCGTACTCGTAGAAGTCGCCCTTGTCGAACTCCCGGAGCATCTCCGCCATCACGTCGTCGGGGACGTACGCGACCGCCGGCTCGCCCTGCCGGAGCGGGCGGCTGCGGAGCGCGACCGGGTCGCGGCCCGAGAGGTTCTCGATGACGAAGACGGTGTTCGGGCCCCGGTACTGGTTGTGGACGACGCGGATCACCTGGTCCGCGAGGAACGGCGCGGGCTTTGCCCGTGCGGGCGCGGAGCTGCCGCACGCGGCGGGGAGGAGGGAGGCGAGGAGGAGGAGGCAAGGAGGCGGGAATCGCATGCGGTGACAGAATTGTGGGGCCGGAGCCGATGCAGGTAAAGGTACGGGCTCCTTCCCCGCGCGCGAGCCCGTTCTTTTCGCGTCGGGACGTGCGCGACCTTTCCCGAACCCGGAGGATGACCGGACCATGACGCGTCGAACCGATAGGTCTTCCATGATCCGACCCACGAGGCGCCTCGCCGCCTGCGCGCTTCTCCTCGCTGCGTCCTTCTCGGCCGCCGAGGATCCGCTGCCCTCCGATGTCGCCGCGGTCCACCCGCAGGGGAAGTGGAAGATCCGCAAGGCGGACCTCTACCGCTACCTCGCGCGGTTCGAGAGCACCGGACCCGCGTCGCTCGCCGTCCTGCCGGAGTACATGAAGCTCCGCATGGTCGAGGACGAGGCGCGCCGGCGGAAGCTCTCCGTCAGCGAGGAGGAGGTCGGGCGCTGGCTCAAGGATCTCGACGTGCAGCTCCAGCAGCAGGGGAAGGGGCTCGACGACTACTGCAAGCAGTTCGGGATGCGCCGGGAGGAGCTCCGGCGCAAGGGCCGGCAGTGGGTCCTCCAGCAGAAGGTCGCGGGCGCGATCCTCAAGGAGAAGGACCCGTCGCGCGGTGACGCCCCCGTCTCCGACGACAGCGTGATCTTCGTCATCGACACGCTCTACAAGGACGCGAAGAAGGAGACCGAGGGCCTTCCGGAGGGCGTGGTCGCGCGCATCCGCGGCATCGACATCACCGAGTACGAGTACGGCCGCGCGCTCGCGATCGAGCTCCCGAAGATGGACGTGCTCCGCGCGCTCCGCGGGCTCATCCTCGACGAGGAGACCGCGCTCCTGATCGGCGACCGGAACCCGCCGGCGCCGGAGGAGATCGCGGAGCAGCGGCGGGTCTATCTCGACGCCGAGAAGGGCCGCATCCGCCGGAGCATGCAAGGCGCCCCCGAGGAGATCACGGACGAGATGGTCGAGCAGCTCCTGCGGAACCGCGGGACGTCGCTCGACCTCGTGCTCAGGAACCCGATGTTCCTCGCGCAGTGCCGCGCGATCGGCCACTTCCGGAAGGGGGTCGCCGAGGCGGATCTGCGCAAGTACTACGACGACCACGCGGGGGCGTACGGCGACCAGCTCAGGGTCGCGCGGATCCTCCTCGGCGCCCGTGGCCAGGAGGTCCCGCGCGTGGGCAAGACCCTCCGCACGGTCGAGCAGGGCAAGAAGGAGTCGGGCGAGATCTACGAGAAGCTCCGGGCGGGCGAGGACTTCCACGCGATCGCGAGCCAGAAGAGCGAGGACCCGGACCAGATCCGGAAGGCCGGCGGCATCCTCCCCTTCTGGATCAACGCCGCGTCGCCCGGCTACGACGACACCTTCAGGCAGGCGGAGAAGCTCGGGAAGGGCGAGTTCTCGAAGCCCTTCTACAGCGAGGGGCGCGGCTACGTGATCGTGAAGCTCCTCGAGCGGAAGCCCGCGCCGTCCTACGACAGCCTGAAGGAGCAGATCCGCGCCGACGCGGCGCGCGACCGCTACGCGATCTGGCGCAAGGAGACGACCGAGGCAGCCCGCATCAACAACGACCTCTTCGAGGAAGCGGGCCAGTAGGGGGGCGCTACTTCCCCTCCGGGCCGATCTTGGGGGGGTCCGGGGGCGGCTGCTTCCGCCACTCCTCGAGGATCTTCTCGCGGAGCTCCGCGTACGTCTCGCGCGTCTTCCGCATCCGGCCGAGGTCGGCCGCGATCGCCGCGACCATCGCGGACTGCTCCCTCGTGATGCCGGGGCGGAAGTGCGCGCGGCGGAAGAGGTGCTTGCGCGTCTCGAGGGGATCGGGGAAGGGGTCGGGAGGGGTCGTGAACAGCTCGGGCTCCGGGAGGTCCGGCAGCTTCGTGCCCGTGAGCGTCCAGAGGGTGAGCCAGGCCTCCTGGCGGACGAGATGCTCCTTGTCCTTCGGGTCCTCGTCCACGAGGTAGTCGCCCATGATGTCGAGCGTGGCCGGCTCGCGCACGTCCAGCACGGCCAAGGCGGTCGCGACATCGACCTTGACCGCGAAGTAGGGGTTCCCGCAGACGCGCCGGTCGAGGAGGAGCTGCCGCAGCCGGGCGAGGTACTTCCGCGCAAGCTCCTCGTCGGACGGCTCCATCTGGCCGAGGGAGTAGAGGCAGTTGCGCTGGAGGATCCGGTCCTCCTCCTTCTCCGAGAGGAGCACCGCCTCGAGCGCCGCCCACGCGCCGTCCTCGGGGAACTCGCGGAGGCCGAGCGCCGCCTTCATGCGGAGGATCCGGTCCTCGGCCGGGTCGCGGAGGATCGCCGTCGAGAGCCCGAGCAGCTCGCGAGGCGCGTCCTTCATCGCCTGGAGCGTCTCGAGCGCGATCCCGCGGATCTCCTCGTGCGCCCCCTTGTCCGCGGCGAGGGCGAGGAGGCGCTCGACGAGTTCCTTCGGCTTCGGGTCGCGGATCGCCGCCAGCGCCAGCGCGAGCAGCTTGCGGTCGGCCGCGGCCGTCGCTTCGCGCCCGACGATCGCGAGGAGCACCGGCTGCGCCTCGTCGAGGTCGAGGCGGCCGCAGATGGCCGCCGCCGTCGCGCGGTCCCCGGCGGCCTCGTCGCCGAGCCAGTCGAGCGCGATCTCGCCGCACCGCGCCTTCCGCTCCGGGTCGTTCCAGAGGAGCATGCACGCGGCGCGCCTCGTCGTCGCCGACTTCGAGTCGAGCGCCCGCCGCGGCGCGTCCGGCCCGTCGAACTGGGCGAGCGCCGCGAGCAGGTTCGACTTGCCGCGGACGTCGTGCGAGTCGTCCTCGGCGGCCGCGACGAGCCTCTCGACGACGCGCGCGCGGTCCTCGATGCCCGCGAGCGTCATCGTGGCCTGCGCCACCTTTCGCCCCGCCGCGACGTCCGTGATCGCCGCGTCGATCGGGTCCGTCTCCTGGGCCGTCGCTACGACAGCCGCGATGGCGGGCAGGAGAGCGGCGCGCCGCATGGCCTACTTCGGCTTCTCCTCTTCCCCGGACCCCTTCTCCTCGTCCTTCGGGGGCACGGGCCCGACGTTGCCGGGGGCCTCCTCCTTCGGCGGCACCGGCCCGACGTTGCCGGGGGGCTCCGGGGGCGGGCCCTCGCCCGAGGCCTTCGCCCGCTTCGCCTCCTCCTCGAGCCGCCACTGCTCGAGGATCTTCGCGCGGAGGCTCTGGTACTGCTGGCGCGTCTTCTGCATCCGCGGGAGGTCGCCCGCGATTTTCGCGACCATCGACGACTGCTTCATCGTGATGCCGGGGCGGTAGTGCGCGCGCCGGAAGAAGTACTCGCGCGCGGCGAGCGGGTCGGGGAAGGGCGGCGGCGGCGTGAGGAACAGCTCGGGCTCCGGGAGATCCGGGAGCCTCACGCCGGTGAGCGTCCAGAGGGTGAGCCACGCCTCCTGGCGGACGAGGTGCTCCTTGTCCTTCGGATCCTCGTTCACGAGGTAGTCGCCCATGATGTCGAGCGTGATCGGGTCGCGCGCGAAGAGGGCGCCGAGCGCCGTGGCGACATCGACCCTGATCGCGAAGTAGGGGTTGCCGTAGACGCGGCGGTCGACGAGGAGCTGCCGGAGCCGGTCGACGTACTTCCGCGCGAGCTCCTTGTCCGGGGGATCCATCTGGCCGAGCGCGTAGAGGCAGTTCCGCTGGAGGATCTCGTCCTGCTCGGCCTCGGAGACGAGCACCGCCTCGAGGGCCTGCCACGAGCGCTCCTCGGGGAACTCCCGGAGGCCGAGCGCCGCCTTGGAGCGGAGGATCCGGTCCGCGCCCGCGTCGCCGAGGATGTCGGCCGAGAGCTGGAGGATCCGGTCGCGCGGGCCCCCCTTCACGCGCTGGAGCGACTCGAGCGCGATGCCGCGAAGGTCGCGGTCCATCACCGGATCCGAGGCGATGCCGAAGAGCCGCTCGACGAGCTCCGGAGGCTTCGGGTCCTTGATCCCCCCGAGCGCGCGCCGGAAGAGAGCCTGCTCGCTCTCGGTCCTCGGGTCCTTCGAGACGATCTCGAGGAGCGTCGCCTGCGCCTCCTTGAGGTCGAGTTGGGCGCAGATGCCCGCCGCCGTCGCGCGGTCCTCGGCGCCCGCGTCCGCGAGCCAGGCGAGCGCGATCTCGCCGCACCGGGTCTTCAGCTCCGGGTCGCCCCAGAGGAGCGAGCACGCGGCCCGCTGGGTGGTCACGGACTTCGAGTCCAGCGCGCGCCGCGTCGCGCGCGGCTGGTTGAACATCGTCAGCGTGCTGAGCAGGTTCGTCTTGCCGCGCACGCCGTACGAGTCGTCCTCGACCGCCTCCGCGAGCTTCTCGAGGACGTAGGCCCGGTCGTTGAGCATCTCGAGCGTCGTGCGTGCCTTCGCGACCTTGTCGCCCCGCGCGAGGTCCCGGATCGCCACGCGGACCTCGTACCAGTCGCCCACGTCGAGGAGCCTCCAGAGCCCCGCGGCGACCGCGAGGCCGGCCACCGCGGAGAGGATGAGGACGCCGGTCTTGCCTTGAAGGATCTGCTTCATGTGAGTTACCCGGGGAGCCCACCGCGGCGCCCCCCCCGGGGCGGTCGCGGACCGGCCAACATAACAGGCGCTTGCGCGAAGGCCACTCCGGGGCGGGTCCGCCATAATGGGGGGCTGTGGACGACGTGCCTCTCCGCCTCGACTTCGACGACGCCGAGCCGCGCGTGTTCGTCGTGGCGCCCGAGGAGGCGGGGGAGCGGCTCGACCGCTACCTGTCGGCGCGGATCGGCGAGTTCAGCCGGGCGCTCGTGCAGCGGCTGATCGACGGGGGGTCCGTCAAGGTGGACGGCGTGGCCGTCCGCCGTTCGCACCGGCTCCGCGACGGGGAGCGGATCGAGGTGGACGTGCCCAAGGCGCTCCCGCCGCGGGCGGAGCCGGAGGACCTGCCGCTGCGCGTGCTCCTCGAGGAGGAGGAGTTCGTCGTCCTCGACAAGGCGCCGGGGATGGCGGTGCATCCCGGCCGCGGGCGCGCGGGCGGGACCATCGCGAACGCGATCGCGTTCCGGTACGGCGCGCTGCGGCTCACGGGCGCCGGCTACCGCCCGGGCATCGTCCACCGCCTCGACCTCGATACGAGCGGGGTCATGGTCATCGCCAAGACGGAGGTCGCGCACGGGAAGCTCGCGGACGCCTTCGCCGACCGGAGGGTCGAGAAGGAGTACCTGGCGCTCGTGCACGGCGCGCCCGAGCACGAGGAGCGGCGGATCGACCTGCCGCTCGGTCGCGAGCACGGCGACGCGGTGCGCCACGCCGTCCGCTTCGACGGCGGCCGCCACGCGATCACCGACGTGAAGGTGCGCGAGCGGTACGGCGCCGCCGCGGCGTTCGTCTCCTGCCGGCCGCTCACGGGCCGCACGCACCAGATCCGCGTGCACCTCGCCTCGACGGGCCATCCGATCCTCGGCGACCCGCTCTACGAGCGCGGCCGCCGGAGGCCGGTCGAGGTCCCGCGGCTCATGCTGCACGCCCTTCGCCTCGTCTTCCCGCACCCGACGACCGGCGCGCCCGTCGCCGTCGAGGCCCCGCTCCCCCCCGATTTCGAGGCGGCGATCCGCGCGCTCCGGGGGCTTCCGGCCGCGCGGAGGGGATGAAGGGGGGCGGGGGGGAAGAAGGGGCCTTCGGGTACCATGCCCGCGCATGGACCGGGAGAAGTGGCTCCGCGACGTGCACGGGCCGTTTGCGAAGGAGCATCCGGAGCGGAAGCCGGAGTTCCGGACACCGTCCGGCATCCCCCTCGACCCCGTCTACGGCGGCGCCCCCTTCCCCGGCGCCCATCCCTTCACCCGCGGGATCCTCCCGACGATGTACCGCGGCCGCCACTGGACGATGCGGCAGTACGCGGGCTTCACGAGCGCCCGCCTCTCCAACGAGCGCTACAAGGAGCTCCTGAAGCACGGGGTCACGGGTCTCTCCGTCGCCTTCGACCTGCCGACGCAGATCGGCTACGACAGCGACAGCCCGGAGGCGGAGGGCGAGGTGGGGCGCGTGGGCGTGCCCATCAACTCGCTCCGCGACATGGAGACGCTCCTCGACGCGATCCCGCTCGACCGGGTGACCACGTCGATGACGATCAACTCGACCGCGAGCATCCTCCTCTGCCTCTACGTCGCGGTCGCGCGGCGGCGCGGCATCGACGCGGCGGGGCTCGGCGGCACCGTGCAGAACGACATCCTGAAGGAGTACGTCGCGCGCGGCACCTACCGCTTCCCGGTCGAGCCGTCGATGCGGCTCGTGACCGACACGTTCCGCTTCTGCGCCGAGCGCATGCCGCGCTGGAACCCGATCTCGATCAGCGGCTACCACATCCGGGAAGCGGGCTCGACCGCCGTGCAGGAGGTGGCGTTCACGATCGCGGACGGGCTCGCGTACGTGCAGGCGGCGGTGGAGAAGGGGCTCGACGTCGACGACTTCGGGCGGCGGCTCTCGTTCTTCTTCAACGCGCACATCCACCTCTTCGAGGAGGTGGCGAAGTTCCGCGCGGCGCGACGCCTCTGGGCGCGGCTCATGCGCGAGCGGTTCCGCGCGGGCGACGACGCCTGCCGTCTCCGCTTCCACGCGCAGACCGCGGGCTCCTCGCTCCAGAGCCGCCAGATCGACGTCAACGTCGTGCGGACGACGCTCGAGGCGCTCGCGGCCGTGCTCGGCGGCACGCAGTCGCTCCACACGAACGGCCGCGACGAGGCGCTCGCGCTGCCGACCGAGGCGAGCGCGAAGCTCGCGCTCCGGACGCAGCAGGTGATCGCGTTCGAGTCGGGCGCCGCGGACGTCGTCGACCCGCTCGGCGGCGCGCCCCTCGTCGAGGCGCTGACGGACGAGATCGAGCGGCGCGCGGAGGCGCTGATCGGCCGCATCGACCGGATGGGCGGCGCCGTGAAGGCGATCGGCTTCATGCGCGGCGAGATCGAGCGCAGCGCGTACGAGGCGCAGCGGCGCGTCGAGAGCGGCGAGGACACGGTCGTCGGCGTCAACCGCTTCGAGGAGCCGGAGGAGGAGCGGGGCGAGCTCTTCGCGATCGACAGGCGCGAACGCGACCGGATCGTCGCGGACCTCCGCGAGCTCCGGGCGTCGCGCGACGGCGAGGCCGTGCGCCGGGCGCTCGACGCGCTGAAGCGCGCCGCGGAGGGCACGGAGAGCCTGCTGCCGGCGATCCTCGGCGCGGTCGAGGCGTACGCGACGGTCGGCGAGATCTGCAGGACCCTCGAGGGCGTCTTCGGGACGTATCGCGCATGAAAAACGTGGACCACGTGGGCATCGCCGTCGCGGACCTCGACGAGGCGCGGCGGATCTGGGACGCGCTGCTCGGCCAGACGCCTGTCGTCGAGGACGTGCCGACGCAGAAGGTGAAGACCGCGACGTACCCGTGCGGGATCGAGCTCCTTGCGCCGATGTCGCCGGAGAGCCCGGTCTCGCGCTTCCTCGACAGGCGCGGGCCGGGCATCCATCACGTGACGCTCGCCGTCGACGACATCGCGACAGAGCTCGCGAGGTTGCGGGAGAAGGGCGTGAAGCTCGTGAACGAGACGCCGGTGAAGGGGGCGGGCGGGTGTCCCGTGGCGTTCCTGCACCCGGTCGGCGGCGTGCTCGTCGAGCTCAAGGAGAAGAGGAAGTGAGGGGGGCAGGGGGGCCGGCCTGCCTCGCCGAAGGCCCGCAGCGGCGGAGGCGGGCCCCCGGAGCCCCCCCCGATCAGGAGAAGCGATGAGCAATCTCGAGGAGCTGCGCCGGCGGCGCGAGGCGGCGCTGCTCGGCGGCGGGACCGACGCCATCCAGAAGCAGCACGAGAAGGGGAAACTCACGGCGCGCGAGCGGATCGACCTGCTCGTCGATCCCGGCTCCTTCACCGAGATCGACCCCTTCGTCACGCACCGCTGCATCGACTTCGGGATGGAGAAGAAGCGGATCCCGGGCGACGGCGTCGTCACCGGCCACGCGCTCGTGAGCGGGCGGCCGGTTTTCCTCTTCTCGCAGGACTTCACCGTCTTCGGCGGCTCGCTCTCCGGCGCCTACGCGCGAAAGATCTGCAAGATCATGGACTTGGCGCTCAAGGCGGGCGTGCCCGTCGTCGGGCTCAACGACTCGGGCGGTGCGCGGATCCAGGAGGGGGTCGAGTCCCTCGGCGGCTACGCGGATATCTTCCTCCGGAACACGCTCGCCTCGGGCGTCGTGCCGCAGATCAGCGCGATCCTCGGCCCCTGCGCGGGCGGCGCCGTCTACTCGCCCGCGATCACGGACTTCGTGCTGATGGTCGAGAACACGAGCTACATGTTCGTGACGGGGCCGAACGTCGTGAAGACGGTCACGCACGAGGAGGTTTCGTTCGAGGACCTCGGCGGCGCCGCGACGCACGCGGAGAAGTCGGGCGTCGCGCACTTCACGGCGCCGGACGACGCGGCCTGCCTCGCGCTCACGCGGCGGCTGCTCTCCTACCTGCCGCAGAACAACCGCGAGGATCCGCCGCTCGTGCAGCCGGAGGACCACCCGGACCGCGCCGACGAGGAGCTGGACTCGCTCGTGCCGCGGGATCCGGAGAAGCCCTACGACATCAAGGACGCGATCACGCGGATCGTGGACCGGGGCACCTTCCTCGAGGTGCACGGCGCCTACGCGGGGAACATCGTCGTCGGCCTCGCGCGGCTGAACGGCCGCGTGGTCGGGATCGTCGCGAACCAGCCGGCGCACCTCGCCGGCGTGCTCGACATCGCGGCGTCGCTCAAGGGGGCGCGCTTCGTGCGGTTCTGCGACTGCTTCAACATCCCGCTCGTGACGTTCGAGGACGTGCCCGGCTTCCTCCCCGGCACCGACCAGGAGTGGAACGGGATCATCAAGCACGGCGCGAAGCTCCTCTACGCCTACTGCGAGGCGACGGTGCCGAAGCTCACCGTGATCACGAGGAAGGCCTACGGCGGCGCCTACGACGTCATGTCGTCGAAGCACATCCGCGGAGACTTCAACTTCGCGTGGCCGTCGGCGGAGATCGCGGTGATGGGGCCGAAGGGCGCCGTCGAGATCATCTTCAAGAAGGACATCAAGGGCGGAAAGGACGAGGCGCGGCTGATCGAGGAGTACCGGAACAAGTTCGCGAACCCGTTCGTCGCGGCGGAGATGGGCTACATCGACGACGTGATCGAGCCCAGGCTGACGCGCCGCCGCCTGATCACCGCGCTCGCCGTCATGGCCACGAAGGTCGACAGGAACCCGCCCAGGAAGCACGGCAACATCCCGCTGTAGGGGGTCTCCTCTCCTTCAACCCCTCCTGGCGCTGCAAGTGTCGGTGCCGCAACGAGTTGTGGCTGTCGCGTGCGGCATGCGTGCCGCACTTCGTGGATGCGGTGAGCGGGGCGCAGGGGGCGCGGAGCAGAGTGACCCGCTTGTGACCCGCGGCTGCCGAACGCGGCTACGATCGGCGCGACGGTTTCCCTGTGGCACCGGTCGGGCTGCCGTGACTGCGGAGGACATGAGATGAGATCCACCTGCGTTGCGCTCCTCGTCGTCATCGCTGCCGGCTGCGGCTGCGACCAATGCGGCAACAAGAGCCCGGACGTCGTCGCCCGCCTCGACGACCGCCACATGCTCGCGGCGCCGGTCACGGTCGGGAACCTCACGGTCTGGCCGGTGCGCACCGACCGCCCGCTCGACCTCGGCGAGTTCCTGACGCTCGAGGAGGCCCTCGCGAGTGGCGCCGCCGAGGTGCGCGAGGTCGGCGCGCAGGCAGGGGCGGCGCAATCGGCGCGGGTCCCCGGCGGGCCCGCCCAGGTCGCCTGGGGGCAGCCGCGCGTCCCGGACGATGCGGCCGCTCCGGAGCCCGCGCCCGAGACGGGGCGCCAAACGCCCGAGGAGGCCGTGCAGACGCTCGAGCAGGCGCGGGGGGAGGCGGTCCAGGAGTTCGGGCAGCTCCTTGCCGGCGGCGCGACCGTCGGCACCCTCGTCATCGAGAACAAGGGCGACCTCCCGATCCTCGTCTGCGCCGGCACGGTCGTGAAGGGCGGCAACCAGGACCGCCAGATCGGCCAGGACTTCGTCATCAAGGCGAAGTCCGAGACCCCCGTCGACGCCTTCTGCGTCGAGCAGGGCCGCTGGCAGCAGGAGCGCCTCGGCGCGGACACCGGCGGCAAGTTCGAGGTCCTCAAGGGCATGGCGACCGTGGGCGTCCGCTCGAAGGCCCAGTACGAGAAGGACCAGAATGGCGTGTGGAACGAGGTCCGCAACGTCAGAACGTACTTCAATACGGTCGTGGAGCCCGAGGCGCCCGCGGACCAGGTTGTGGTTGCGAACAGCGGGCAGGCGACGCTGGCCGGGCAGAACGCCTCCACCAGCTTCGCCGTCGCCTTCGACGCGAACGCCGAGGCATCCAAGGACGAGCTGAAGCGCTGCGAGGACGCCGTGAAGGCGCGCTTCGCCGCGACCGACCGCGCCGTCGGCTTCGCCTATGCGATCAACGGCAAGCCGGTCGCCGTCCGCACGTTCGCCCACCCGCGTCTCCTCGCCAAGCACCTGGACAGCTTCGTCCGCGGCATGGCGACCGAGGCGCTCCTCGCGAAGGACGAGCCCGGACGGCCCGCCGACGCGAAGGACGTCGTCGCGCTCGTCGCGAAGATCTCCGCGTCGGGCGAGACCGTCGCGGAGACGAGGGCGCTCAACAGGAACGGCATCCGCCTCCACGAGGCCGGCTACAACGCGAACTGCTACGTGGCGGACAAGGAGGGGAATCTCGCGCCGCTCACGCAGGACTGGACGGCCAAGTAGCCGGAACGGAGGGGGGAGGCCTTGGGCCATCCGATGGCACAAGGCCGGGAAGCCCGGGGGAGGGTAGTGGGCCGGAAGTCGGTCACCCTTCCCCCGGCCCGGCTCCCCCAAGAGTAGTTTCCCCCGATCACCCTGCGATCAGCGGGATCGCTCCGGAAGAAAGCATCACGGTCCCAAGAGCGAGGCGCGTGCCGACGCTTCCGCCGGAACATGACGGCCGGAAGTCCTTGGCAATGAACAGTTTGCGTTCGCAGGCCGTTTTCGCGGCTCCTAAGGGATTCGTCCCGATTGGTTCGATTCGTGAGACCAAAGGGCAGAAATTGCTCGCTTGGCGGCGCTGCGGCCGCCTCCGTTGCGCGCCTTCGCGAGCCCTCGCGTGCGCCGTCTGCTAACTTCCCGCGGTGCGGATCCGGAAGGTCCTCATCGCGAACCGCGGCGAGATCGCGCTCAGGGTCGTGCGCACCCTCCGCGAGATGGACATCCGTTCCGTCGCCGTCTTCTCGACGGCCGACCGGGACGATCTCCACGTCCGCGCGGCCGACGAGGCGTACCCCATCGGCCCCCCGGCCCCCTCCGAATCCTATCTCAGGATCGACCGCATCATCGACACGGCCAGGAAGGCCAAGTGCGACGCGATCCACCCCGGCTACGGCTTCCTCTCCGAGAACGCCGCCTTCGCGAAGGCCGTCGAGGATCGCGGCCTCGTCTTCATCGGTCCGCCGCCCGAGGCGATCGCGGCCGCGGGCGACAAGCTCAACGCGCGCGTGGCCATGGCGCGCGCCGGCGTCCCGGTGATCCCGGGCAGCGACCGGCCCGCCGCGACCGCGAAGGAGGCCGAGGCGGCCGCGGCGCAGGCGGGATTCCCCGTGGCCTTGAAGGCCGTCGGGGGGGGCGGGGGCAAGGGGATCCGCGTGGTGCGGCGGCCCGAGGACCTCGCGGCCGCGTTCGCGCGCGCATCCGCCGAGGCGGAGGCCGCGTTCGGCAACGGCGCGATGTACGTCGAGCGCTTCCTCGAGGGCCCGCGGCACATCGAGGTGCAGGTCCTCGCCGACGCGCACGGGAACGCGATCCACCTCGGCGAGCGCGAGTGCAGCGTGCAGCGGCGGCACCAGAAGCTCCTCGAGGAATGCCCGTCGCCCTTCGTGGACAAGGACCTCCGCGCGCGCATGGGGGGCGCGGCCGTCCTCGCGGCGCGCGCGGTCGGCTACCGGAACGCGGGGACGGTGGAGTTCCTCGTCGACCGTGACGGGAGCTTCCACTTCCTCGAGATGAACACGCGCATCCAGGT
>WYBS01000102.1 GCA_011525755.1 Planctomycetaceae bacterium | reverse complement strand
CGGAAGCTCGGCCACGTGATCTGCTCCTCGGCGAGGCGCTTCCTGAGCTTCTCCATGTCCTTGTCGCTGTTCACGCCGACAAGGGCGAAGGGCTTGTCCTTCAGTCGAGCCACGAGCGACCGCTCGTGCGGGTACATCGCCCGGCAGGGGCCTCACCAGTCGCCCCAGAAGTCGAGGACCACCACCTTCCCGCGGAAGTCGCCGAGCTTCATCGGCTTCCCGTCGAGATCCTCGCCCTCGATCTCCGGCGCCACCTTGCCGATGCCAAGGTGCTCGATCTCGTAGATCGCCCCGTCGGCGCGGCCGCCCATGGTCCCGCGCCACCACGCGACGTCCCCGTACTTCTCCTTGACCGCGCGGTAGAGCGCCAGCGCCTCCTTCTCCTCGCCCGCCTGCGCGTTCAGGTCCGCGAGGCGGAGCATCGCGTGGCCGCGCACCTCCGCGTGCGGGCTCTTCTCGGCGAGCGCGCGGAGGTCGTCCGGCTCGAGGCCGTGGACGACGCTCTTGATCAGGAGGGAGTCGCGGTGGTCGCGGAGCAGCGTCTCCTTCGCCGCCTTCTGCTCCGCCTCCACCCGCGTGTTCTGCACGACGAGCACGAGCGCCGCCGCGGCGGCGTCCGTCCCCGGGTGCTCCTTCGCGAACGCGACGAAGCGCGGCACGAACGAGACGCTCGGGTGCTTCGCCCAGTCCAGCTGGAACTTCTCGCCCTTCGCCTGCGCCTCCCGGGCCGGCCGGAAGAACTCCTGCACGGCCGCGTCGTACTCCTTCTTGAGCGCGTCGAAGGCGGTCTGGGCTTCGTCCCCGAGCGCAGCCGCCGCGAGCGCCACGAACACGATTGCCTTGCGCATGCCGCAAGTGTACGGAAAATCGAGCGCTCGTGCGCCCCCTCCTCCTCGCGCTCCTCCTCCCCTCCCTCGCGGGGGCAGTACCCGACCTCAAGAAGGTCGAGGAGTTCGGGACGCGCTGGTGGAAGGCGCGGCCCCAGAACAAGTTCAAGGACTGGGACCCGGCCGTCCGCGCGGCGCTCCTCGAGGAGGCGCGCGCGATGGGCCCGATCGCGGAGGGCTCGCTCGAGCAGGTGAAGGGGGCGCTCTGGAAATCGGTGAAGAGGCACGGCCCGAGGGGAAAGGGCACGGGCAAGATGTACATCGAGGACCACGGGTACGAGAGCCCGCACACGAGAAACGAGATGTGGGCGATCGTGAAGGGAGGGGGCAAGGGGGAGGGGCTCGTCGTCGGGATCCACGGAGGCGGCGAGGGTGCGGGCTCGGCCGACACCGGCTGGACGATGAAGGGCTGCATGGGGATCTACCCGCAGGGGCTCCTGCTCCACGGCGACAACTGGAACACGGTCCACGGCGAGAAGCAGATCTTGACGCTCATCGAGATCGCGAAGGCGCAGTGGGACATCGACCCCGACCGCGTCTACGTGATGGGGTTCTCGATGGGGGGGACGGGGTCGTGGCACATGGCCGGGCGCTTCCCGGACCTCCTCGCGGGCGCGGTGCCGGGCAACGGCGTGATCATGGCGAGCCCGAAGAGCCAGGTCGCGACGAGGGAGGAGGTGGTCGCGCTCCAGTACGGGCTCCTGCCGAACGCGCGGAACCTCGCCGTCTACTTCTTCACGGGGACGGCGGACAAGAACTGCATGCCGGGGACCTTCCTCGTGGCGTGGGACGAGATCCAGCAGCTGCAGAAGGACGACCCCGGCGGGTACGGCAAGATCCGCTTCAAGTGCTACGAGGGGCTCGCGCACTCCTTCCCGCCCGGCGAGCCGGGCAACGCGTTCAAGTACATGGCGGAGCAGCGGCGCGACTCGTATCCCGAGAAGATCCGCTGGGAGTACGCCGCGCACCCGCACCCGCTGCCGAACGAGAAGGACACGACGACGCGGTACCAGCAGCACTGCTTCTACTGGATCCGCGTGGACGAGCCCGTGGACCGGATGGACATCGTCGCCGTGCGGAAGGGCAACGAGTTCGACGTGCAGCTCATGGGCGTCGAGCCGAAGGGCTGCTACGTGATGCTCAACCCGAGGATGGTCGACGTGAAGGCGGACGTGGTGGTGCGGGTGGACGGGAGGGAGGTCTACCGCGGGAAGCCGCAGCCGGACTTCGCGACGGTCGTCGAGTCGCTCGACGACAAGCTCGACAAGACGCTCACCTTCGACCGGAAGGTGCCGCTCTGGAAGGAGTGAGTCAGACCCAGATGCGGACGCGCCCGCGCAGGCGTTCAGAGGCTCAATTGGATCCGCAGGGTGCGCTCGACCGATTCCAGATCCTTCTGCGACAGCCGGCCGACCCGATTGCGAAGGCGGCTCTTGCTCGCGGTCGTCAGCTGGTCCGCCATCGCCTTGTGCGGCTTGCCACGGACGGTCACTGCCGCCTCGGATGGGTACAGCCGATCCACCTTCGTGCTTAGCGGTACGACTTGGACGCGGTTGAGGTTGCGGTTCGCAATGTCGTTGCTGACGACGACACCCGGGCGCTGCTTCCGCACCTCTCCTGCGATGGTTCCCCTGAAGTCGATCCACCACACGTCACCGCGGTTCATCCGCCACGTCCCCGAGGAGGCCCTCCGACCATTCCAGTGCTTCGGCCTCGCGTGCCTCGTCCTGTGCCATCTGCCGGTAGCCGACCTCCAGGTCCTTGCCGATCACGTGGGGCCGCACCACGAACTCGATGAACTGGCTGATCCGCCTGCGCCCGATGACGGAGTGAAGCCCCTCGTAGACCCGCTCGTCGATGGTGATGGTCAGCTTCTTCTTCATCCGAGTTCCTATACGTGTAAGTACACGTATTCTAGGCGCGGCCGGTTTTCGCGCAAGAGGCGAACGAGAGTGCGTGTCCGACGGGCAGTGGCTACCGTTCGACCCGGAACTCGACCCGCGTCGTCTCCCGCGCGCGGACTTCGACGGCGGGGCCCTCGTGATCGCCGCTCTTGAGGCGGTACTTCCCCGGCGCGGCCAGGATGCGGAAGCGGCCGAGGCTGTCCGTGTCTCCGTAGAACGAAGCGTCGCCTTGCATGGAGGCACATTCCACGCTCTCGCCCGCTACCGGCCGCTGTCCCGCATCCAGGAGCACCCCCTCGACCGAGCCGGCGCGGACCAGGCGGATCTCCATCCCATGGAGGCCCACGGGCCCCGGGACGTCCACGGTCCGCCCGATGAGCCCGTCGGCACGCAGCGTGACCTCGAGCGGCGCGTCGGGGAGTCGCGTGACGCGGAAGCGACCGTCCGCCCCCGTGTAGGCGATTCGCCGCTCGATGCCGGAGCCGGACAGGATGATCCATCCGCTCTTGTCGCGGAGCTGCATCTCGACAGTGACCCGGCAGTCCGCGACCGGGTTCTCCGCATCGTCCAGCACCACGCCGTCGGCTGTGCGACCCGGCTCTAGCCGGATGACGCCGAGGTCCCGCACCTCGCCCTCGGCGAGTGGCGGCTCCTCGCGGAAGACGGGCGCCGCGTCGGGGGGATCGAAGGCGAGGGCGATGCGCTTGCCGGGCGCCCACGCGATCTCGAATCCCCCCTTCGCGTCGGTGGACACGAGCCAGCTGCCGATCTCGTCATCCTCGGTGTCCGGCGGCCAGTGGGCGCGATTCCGCCGGCGGACGGAGATCCTCCGCGAGGGCGGAACGGGATCGACGCGCCCCACGAATCGCGCGGCGGGCCGCAGGACCGCCTCCACGTCCGCGCTCGGGGCGACGTCGGACCTCGACCAAGGCGCGTAGATGCCGGCGTAGTCGCGTACCGTGAGCGTGCCCGGTGCGGCCGGCACGTCGCAGAGGCAGAAGCTCCCGTCCAGCTCGGGGTGCGTCCACTCCGCCCCGGCAAGCGCCACCACGATGTCGTTCCCGCCGAGTGGAATCCCGGTCTCGTCGACGATGCGGCCCGAGACAACCCGGTGCCCCTCGAGCGTCATGCGGACGACGACTTCGTTCGCGGCCCCCTCGCGCACATCGACCGGCACGCGTGTCATGGGCCAGTTCCGCGCATGGACGCCGACCTCATGTGGGCCGCTCGTCTGGAGCTCCCACGTGTGTCCTTCTTCACCAATCCCACCGCCGACCTGGATACAGACGTCTTCCCCGTTCTGCCTGACGTAGGCAGCGGCATAGGGCGAAGGCGTGCCCGGCGGGAACACGACCCGGAGATGCAGCGTCGTCCGCGTGGACAGCCGGATCTCGCGCCATGCAACCAGCCCGTCCTCACGGAGTTCGACGTCGTCCCCGCGACCCCTCGACATCCGGTCGTCCTCGGCCGTGATTTCGTAGGCGGCAGGCACCCGGAGCCCCTCGGCGCGGAACGCGCCATCGGCGTCGGTCCGCGTCTCCGCGACGTAGTCGCCAACCCAGAAGGGAAGCTCGTCCGGCAGCAGAGGCTCCCCGCCGCGGGGCCTGATCTTCACCATCACGCCCGACGCCATCGTGCCGTCCGGACGGATCACGCGGCCCTCCACGGCCGCGCCGCCCGCCATCTCCAGGATGATCTCGCGAGCGGGCTCAGGGCCGCGGAGAAGGCGGGCCACGGGGGCGATGCCTCTGTACTGTGCAACGACGAGGAAGGGGGCGTCGGGGGGCAGGCCGGGCACCTCGAACCGCCCCTCTCGGTCCGTGGTCAGCTCGACGACCGTGTCGTAGGAGTCGACGGGTCGCACCGTCACCACCGCTCCCTCGATCCCCGAACCGGATCCGGCGCGGACGACGCGCCCGCGAACCGCCACCCCCGGCTGGAGCAGGAGGATGAGCTGCGATGTACTGATACCCACGCGCTCGCACTCGGGCGCGTAACCGCGCTGCTGCGCAAGGACTGTGCCGTCCAAGGGCTTGATCTCGACCTCGCCGTCGGCACCCGCCACCACGTCTATCCTGGGACCGTTCCAGGGCCTCGCGACGACCGTCGATCCCGGCAGGGCTGCGCCGCTCGCTGCGTCGCGGACGGTGACAAGGAGTCTGCGATCGCTCAGCTCCGTGCCCTTCTCCGGCTCAGGCGCGGGAGGCAGCGTCCGCTCTTGAACAGCCTGGGGATGCTTCGCCGTGCGCACTCCGCTTGTCCGCGACCACCACAAGGCGAGGATGCAGGCCACGAGCAGGATCGATGTCGCCGCGCCGATTCGCCTCATCCCGTATCCCGCATGACAGGGCCGATTGTAGTCGCGCCGCCGCGCCGATGCCCGTCGGCCCACGCGGCGAGGGGCAGGCGGCGCCCGCGGGATCGCTGCGCGCTGCACGGCAGCGCTGGCTACTTCGCGGCAGCGGCCTGCTGCGCCTTCAGCGCCTTCGCGATCTGGTTCCGGAGCGAGTCGAGGCGCTGCTGCTGGAGCCTCACGTACGTCGGCAGGTCCTTGCGGAGCGGCGCGCCCATCCGCTGCGCCGCCTCGATCGTCTGCTGCGTCGTCGTGATCCACTGGTGGTAGTCGCTCGCGAGCGCTCGCGCACGGTCGAGGTCGCCCGTCTTCAGCGCGCGCTTCGCCGCCCGCTCGATCCTCCCGTAGGCGCGGTTCGCGACGGAGCTCTGCGCGACCGTCGCGGCCACGCTCTTCGGGTAGATGCCCGCCTCGACGCCGCGCTTCAGCTCCAGGAGCATCGGCAGCTCGGCCCGCTGCGCCGCGCGCTGCGCGAGCAGTCGCTTCGCCGCGTCGCTCACGTCCGCGGCGGTGAGGTTCGAGACCACGAGCTCGCGCGCGCGCTCCGAGGGGATCCCGTCGAGCACCGGCGCGACGAAGCGCGGGTCCGCGCCCTGCCCCTTCGGCATCCGGAGCTGCGCCATCAGGAACTGCTCGGCGTATGCCGGGTCGGCGGCCGCCGCCGCGGGCACGACCCTCCCGACGATCGAACCCATCGCCCGCATCTGGTCCTTCGTGAGCGGCTTCCCGAGCGAGTCGAGCGCGCGCTGCGCGGTCGGCGCGTCGAGCGCCTTGAGCCGGTCGAGCACGTGCGCGCCGAAGACCACCTCGACCGGGCTCTCCGACGTCTTCGTGACCTCCGAGATGAGCTGCGCCGCCGCGGGGTCGCCGGTCGCCTCCGCGGCCGCGAGCAGCGCGACGCGCAGCGACGGGTAGCCGAGCCCCTTGCCGTCCCATTCCGGGAAGTGGAGATCGGCGCCCGAGGCGAGGAGGTCGCGGATCCCGGGCAGCGCGTCCGGCCCGCGGCTCGCGGCGTTCGCGACCATCCCGATGAGCAGGATCTGCGCCTTGTCCCCGTCGGGCGTGCGGCGTAGCGCCTCGACCAGCACGTCCGGCTCGGGGAGGTCCTCGGCGAGCACGGCGACCGCCGCCTCCACCGCGGCGAGCTGCTCCTCGGCGGGCATCGCCTCCGTCTCGTTCTCGTACGCCTCGAAGGGCTCGTATCGGGGGGGGCTCGGGGGGGGAAGGCGCACGGGTTCCGGCCCCCGGAGCCCCCCCAGGAAAAAGCCGGTCGCGCCCGCACCGAGCGCCACGCCGATGATCAGGAGCCGCCTCACGCGCAACACTGTAACCCCCCGCCAGGCGCAAGGTTCCGGGGTCTCCCCCCGCGGGTTTCCGCTAACATGGCCGTCCGGAGGGCCCAAGCTGATGTCTGCGCGTTTGCTCCTGTCCATCCTCGTCCTCGGCCCCGTGGTCGCCTCGGAAGACGAGCCGCGGAATCTGCCGCCGGCCAGCGTCGCCGCGATCAAGGGGACGATCCGGAAGACCCTCGACCGCGAGGGCACGTTCGTCCCCGCGGACGCGGCCGAACTCCGGCTCGACCTCGAGAGCTGGCGGAGCGAGCTCTCCGTCGTCGAGGCGCTGCCGCACGGCAGCCCGATCAACGAGGGCGACGTCGCCTTCCGCCTCGACACGGTCGCGATCGACCAGAAGATCGAGGAGGACGGGATGGCGCTCGCGCGCGCCGAGATGGGGCTCCGCCAGGCCGAGGAGCAGGCGCGCCTGCGCGCCGAGGCCGATGCCGAGGCGCTGCGGCGCTCGGAGACGGCGGCCGAGCGGGCCGCGAGGAAGCTCAAGGGCTACCGCGAGCTCGAGAAGCGCTTCGACGAGGAGAGCGAGCGGCTCCAGATCCAGCAGCGCGAGTTCGGCCTCGAGAACCAGAAGGACGAGCTCGACCAGCTCGAGAAGATGTACGGCGAGGACGAGCTCGTCGACGCGACCGAGGAGATCGTGCTCAAGCGCTCCCGCCGCGGCTTCGCCCAGGCGCAGGCGTGGCGCAACCTCAACGAGCAGCGGCGCGTCTACGACAAGGAGTGGTACTACGCGTGGCGCGAGGAGGACCTCGTCGTCGACGCGGAGAACAAGGCGCGCGAGCTCGATCGGCTGAAGAAGAGCCAGGCGATGGCGAGGGAGAAGTCCGGTTCCGAGCTCGAGAAGACGCGCTACGAGCTCGCGCAGCAGAAGAAGAGGTTCGAGGAGCTGAAGCGCGACCGCGAGAAGTTCACGGTGCGCTCGCCGAGGCGCGGGATCCTCATCCACGGCGCGCCCGAGGACGCTCCCTGGGGCCGGATCGAGAAGGGTTCCGCGCTCAAGGCGAAGAGCGTCTTCGCCTCTGTCGCCGACCCGAAGAAGATGAAGGTCGTGACGTCGATCGCCGAGGCCGACATCCTGGGCATCAAGGCCGGCACGGCGGTCGAGGTGATGCCGGTCGCGGCCGAGGATGCGAAGATGATCGGGAGGATCGACGTCGAGTATCTGCCGCAGAAGGGCAACGTCTACAAGGCGACCGTGCAGATCGAACAGGTGGACATGCGCGTCCGGCCCGGCTTCGCGTGCAAGGCGGCCGTGATCCTCGAGGAGGCGCGCGACGTGATCCTCGTCCCGAAGGCTTCGGTTCGCGAGCGCGGCGGCAAGACGATCGTCAGCTGCGCCAAGACGAAGGCAGGTCCCTTCGAGGACCGGGAGGTCGTCGTCGGGATCAGCGACGGGAAGAACACCGCGATCCGCGAGGGTGTCGCGGAAGGCGAGTTCGTCGTCAAGTGAAGCCCCTCGCGCTCCTCCTGCTCGCCGCGGCCGCGGGCGCGGGCGACGCGCCGGTGCTCGCGAAGGTCACGCCGCCGGCGGGCCGGGTCAGCGTGGAGGAGGCGATCCGGACGGGCGTCGACTTCCTCGTCTCGAACCAGAACAAGGACGGGTCGTTCGGCCACCACACGATCGGGCGCACCTACGAGCTCTGGTGCGACGTGCCCGGCGGGCACCAGGCGTTCAAGGGGGCGACGACCGCGCTCTGCTGGCTCGGCCTCGTGGACGCGCCCTACCAGCCCGAGGCGTCGAAGGAGGCGCAGGCGCGCTGCCTCGCGTGGCTCGTGAAGAACGTGGCGGTGAAGCGCGCGTACGGCGAGCAGTTCTACAACATCTGGCCGTACGGCTACGGGATGCGCGCGCTCGCCCGCGCCTTGAAGGAGGGGGCTCCGGGGGCCGACCGCGAGGCGATCGTCGCCACCATGCAGCGGATCCTCAAGGGGCTCGAGACGATCCAGACGCACGACGGCGGCTGGAGCTACCTCGACTTCAACGCGCCGCTCCGGCGGCCGACCGCGAGCAACTCCTTCACGACCGCGACCGTGCTCGTGGGGCTTCACGACGCGCGCGCGGCGGGCGTGGACGTCCCGCAGAAGATGATCGACCGCGCGGTCAAGTACCTCTGGCGCAACCGGACGCCGGACGGCAACTACTGGTACTCGATCGGATGGCAGTGGCGGCCGCACGGCCCGATCAACCGGCCGCAGGGCTCCTCGATGCGGAACCAGGCGTGCAACCTGGCGCTCCACCTCTTCGAGCCGGAGAAGTGCGGCCAAAAGGAGCTGCGGCTCGGCCTCGAGCAGCTCCGCGACCACCACCGCTTCGCGGCCGTCGCGCTGCGGCGCCCGCGGCCGCACGAGTCCTTCTACGCCGTGAGCGGCTACTTCTACCTCTACGGCTACCAGTACGCGGCGCTCGTGCTGGAGAAGGTCCCCGAGGAGGATCGGCGCGAGTTCCTCCCCTTCGTCGCGGAGGCGATCCTGAAGACGCGCCAGCTGGACGGGTCCTTCTGGGACTATCCGACCTACGACTACCACAAGTACTACGGCACCGGGTACGCGCTGATCGCGCTCTCCCGTTGCCCCCCGGCCCCCCCCTCTTCGGAATGAGAAGGCTTGCGCTCCTCCTCTGCGCGGGCCTCGCCCTTGCGGACGAGGCGCCGAGCCTCGCCGTCGAGTCCCCGCCGGCCGCGAAGGTGACGATCGACGAGGCGATCAAGGCGGGCGTCGAGTTCCTCGTCGGCAACCAGAACGCCGACGGATCGTTCGGGAAGCCGACGTCGGGGCGCCGCCGGGAGGTGAGCGCCGCGGTGCCCGGCGGCCACCAGGCGTTCAAGTCGGCGACGACGTCGCTCTGCTGGATGGGGCTTCAGGACTCGCCCTACCGGACGGACGCGTCGAAGGCGGCGCAGGAGCGCGCGCTCAAGTGGCTCGTCCAGCACGCCCGCGTGAAGCGCGCGCACGGCGGCGAGCTCTACAACATCTGGGCGCTCGGCTACGGGCTCCGCGCGATCACGCAGGCGATCGCGACGAAGGCGCCCGGCGCGACCGACGAGGAGCTGCGCGCCGCCGCCGCCGAGCTCGTGCGCGCGCTCGCGATCTACCAGTCGCCGGAGGGCGGCTTCGGGTACTACGACTTCGCGACGGAGGCGTACCGGCCGTCGTGGAGCACGTCGTTCACGACGGCCACGTGCCTCTACGCGCTGCACAGGACGCAGGAGGTGGGGGTCGCCGTGCCGGAGAAGGTGATCGCGAAGGCGCGCGAGAACCTGCTCGTCTGCCGCCGGCCGGACGGGAGCTACCTCTACGGCTCGTACTTCAAGTACGCGCCGAACGCGATGATCAACCGCGCCGCGGGCTCGTCGCTCCGGACCCAGTCGTGCAACCTCTCGCTCTTCCTCACGGGCGGGCCGGTCGACCGCGACTGGCTCGTGCGGGGGCTCGACGACCTCGTCGAGCAGCACCGCTTCGCGATCGCGGGCGTGCGCCGCCCGATCCCGCACGAGTCGCACTACGCGGTGAGCGGGTACTTCTACCTCTACGGCCAGCAGTACGCGGCGCTCGTCCTCGACCAGCTCCCCTCGGCGGACCGCGCGCGGTACGCGAGGAAGATCGCGGAGTTCACGCTCAAGGCGCGCCAGCCGGACGGGTCGTTCTGGGACTACCCGCTCTACGGCTACCACAAGTTCTACGGAACGGGCTACGCGCTGATCGCGCTCTCGCGCTGTGCGGCGGCGCTCAAAGAGTAGTGTTCCGCGAGGGGCTGCGCCCGCCCGATCCCTTCCGCGAGAGGCCGCCGCTCGAGGCGCTCTGCACGCAGGAGGGGATCGGCGTGAAGACGCTCTCGGCGATGTCGCCGGTGCTTCTCGTGCTCCTGCCCGGGGTGAGGGGGCGCCGGGGGCAGGGGATGCTCAAGGCGCTCGCGGCCGCGCGGGGCGACATCGAGCGCGCGGGCGTGCGCGTGGTGCTCGTGCACTTCGACGATGCGGGCGATCTCGCACCCTTCGATCTCGCGTACGTGGCGCGGGTGTCCGACCCGGAGCGGAGGCTCTACGCGCATT
>WYBS01000101.1 GCA_011525755.1 Planctomycetaceae bacterium | reverse complement strand
TAAGGCGTTCGGAGGGCGGAGGTTAGGGCGGCGGGGGGGGGGCCCCCGGGCGCCCCCCCCCGCCCCCGCCGAATAACCACCCGGGGGGGGGCGGCCGCGAACAAAGGGGGACGGGGGTTGTCCCCCCCGCGCAAAGCCCCCCACCGGGGGGGTTTGTGGGCGGCGCGGGGGGGGGCGCCCGGGGGCCCCCACCCCGCCGCCCTAACCTCCGCCCTCCGAACGCCTTAGGCGCGCCAGCGCCGTGACCGTCGCGGTTCGGAGCTCTTCCCAGGGGGCGTCGTCGGGGTGCCCGCATCGGGGGCAGAGCGCGAGCGCGGCCTCGAGGTCCGCACGGCCCCCCGGGCCCCCCTCCATCCCGCGCCGGTAGAGCGCGCGGGCGCGGAGCAGGTTCACGCGGTTCTGGCAGCCCAGGAGCGACCGGGCCGCCTCCAGCTCGACGAGCGCTCCCGTCGCGTCGCCGCGCGCGAGGAGCATCTCCGCGAGCGTGACCGCGGCCCCGTACGACGCCGGGCCCGCCGCGCGCGCCTCCCGCGCGAGCCGCAGCGCCTCGTCGCCGTCGCTCGCGCGCGCCATCAGCTCGAGCGCGTCCGGCAGTTCCGGGTGGATCTCGAGCGCGCGCGAGGCGCTCTCCCTCGCCGCCGCGCGGTCGCCGCGCGCGAGGAGCACCTCGCCCCGCGCGAGCTCCACCTCGAAGAAGGAGCGCCGCACCTCGAGCGCGCGCGCGTAGGCGGGCAAGGGGTCGCCGCCCGCGAGCCGCAGCGCGTCCCCCTTGAGCTTCCAGACCTCCTCGAGGTCCGGCTCCTCCGCGAGGATCCCGTCGCAGCACGCCACGCAGCCCGCGAAGTCCTCCTCGGCGAGCCGTCGCACCGCTTCCGCGTACGCACGCTGCCGCCGCGGGAGCTCCTTCGCCTCCGCGAACGCGATCGCGGCCTGTTCGATCCGCGAGTGCGCCGACCGCAGCGAGTGCGCCGTGCCCTCGCGGGAGATGTGCGCGTGCGCCGCCTCGTGGTCGGCGAGGTAGAGCGCGAGATACGCGCGGCCGAGCTCGTAGTACGCGGTCGTCCGGTCGCGCACGCGGTCGACCGCGCGCTCCATGTCCTCCACCGCGCCGCGCAGGTCGCCGCGCCGGAATCGCGCGAGCCCGCGGTAGAAGCGCGCCCAGCCGGCCGCGGGCTCGTCCGCGAGGATGCCGTCGAGCCGCGCGATGACCGCGTCGAGCGGCGGGAAGTGGCGCGGCAGGTTGGAGCGCACGCGGTAGAGGTGCGCGTCATACGCCGCGATCTCGCGCGAGGCGGCGAGCGCAGCCTCCCACTCGGCGTGATCCTCGGGGGGTCCGGGGGCGGCGGGCGGCGCGTCCGGCACCGCGCGGCGCACGTAGCTCGCGAACCACGCGGTGGCCGCGGGGCCCTCGCCGCGCAGGCAGTCCTCGAGCGCCTTCGCGACGTCCGCCATCGTCGGGTAGCGGTCGGCGCGCCGCTTCCGCATGCACCGGACGATCACATCCTCGACCGCGCGCGGGATCGCGGGGTTGAGCGAGCGCGGGAGCGGCGGGTCGTCGTGGATCACGGCGTGGAGGAGATCGACGACGTTGGCCGCCTCGAACGGCCAGCGGCCGGTGAGCTTCCGGTAGAGCGTCGCGCCGATGGCGTAGACGTCGCTCCGGGCGTCCACCTCGTGGACGGCGCCCTTCGCCTGCTCCGGCGGCATGAGCGCGGGCGTCCCCATGATCTGTCCCTCGGAGCTGATCGTCGCGCCGAGCTCGCCGCGGAGGTCGCGCGCGATGCCGAAGTCGGTCAGGTACGCGCGGCGCCCCCGGTCGACGAGGATGTTCTCGGGCTTGATGTCCCGGTGGACGATGCCTTCGCGATGCGCGTGGGCGAGAGCGAGCGCGACCTGCCGCACGACCTCGAGGACGCCGTTGACGTCGAGCTCGGTCGTCGCGAGGTTCCCCCCGTCGACGTACTGCATCGCGATGAAGGGGATGCCCCTGGACTCGCCGGCCTCGTACACCTGGACGACCGCGGGGTCGTTGAGACGGGCGGCGAAGCGCGCCTCGCGGACGAACCGCTCCATCTCGGCGGGCCGTGCGTGGTGCAGGAACTTGAGCGCGACGGGGCGGCCGAGCTGCCGGTCGGTCGCGAGGTAGACGGCCCCCGCACCCCCCCTGCCCACCTCGCGGTGGATCTCGTACCGTTCCGGCGCGGCCGGAGGCTCGTCCGCGAGGAGGTTCCTCTCTACGACCCTTCGCGCCAGCTCACCCATTCCGCGCAAGTATACTTGCGGAGTGTTCCCCACCACCGTCTGGGACCTCGTACGCGACGCGGGCGCCAAGGAGCCGCTCGCGCTGGACCGTTTCGCCGAGGGGTATCGCGCGCCGGTCCTGGAGTTCCTGCGGGGGCGGGGCGCGCCGCCGCAGGAGTGCGAGGATCTCTGCCACGAGGTGTTCGTGCGGCTGCTCAAGGGCGGCGTGCTCGCGAAGGCGGATCCGCAGCGCGGGCGGTTCCGGTCGCTGCTCTGCACCGTGACATGGAACGTGCTCGTCGACTGGCACCGCCGGCGGCCGCGGCCGGTCGCGGAGCTCGCGGACGCGGAGGCGGCGGCACCGGACTTCGACCGGGCGTGGGCGCTGCACCTCGTGGAGCGCGCGATGGAGCGGCTAATGGCGGAGGCGCCGACGTACTACGAGGACCTTCGTCGGCACCTCGACGAGCAGGAGGTGGACCGGAACCGCCTCTGGATCGCGCGCCGGAAGCTCTCGGCCTTCGTGCGCCACGAGATCGCGATGACCTGCCGCTCCCCCTCGGAAATCGAGGAAGAACGCCGGCTGCTGGCCCCGTACCTCAACGGTTAACCTGCGCGGCGCACGTAAACCCCTGTTCCAGCGCGCCTTGCGGCGGTCGACGTGCGGAACTCGTTCCGCAGCGGCTGGATGTCCGTTGTTTGCGCCGCGGCTCCCGCGCAGGTCAACGGTTGACCTGCGCCCAGCCGTACTTCGCCTTCAGCTCCTTGAGGATCGCGTCGCGCTCCTTCTCGACCTCCTTCTTGAGCCGCGCCGGCGCCACCTTGTCGCCGGCCGCGATCGCCTTCATCAGCAGGTGCTCCGTCAGCTGGCCGTCGACAAACGCCGGCGCCGACTCCGTGGAGACCATCGCGCCCGCGATCAGGATGCCCACGACCTGCCTCTGGTCCTCCGACGTCGCCATGCCGCTCACCGAGATGTCGCGCCAGAACCCGTCGTTGTCCTCCGGGATCCGGTTCGCGAGCGGCCAGTGGAGCGCCATGAGCCCCTTCCGCGCGAGCTTTCTCCGCTCCTCGAAGCCCTTGCGGCAGAAGGCCACGAACCGGTCGTCCTTCGCCGCCGCCTGCACCACGGGTCCCGACGGGTCCCGCGTCGCGAAGGCCTCCAGCACGCTGCGGTACCGCCCGGCCGCGACCATCTCCTGGATCTCGTCCTTCTTCACCGGATAGAGCTTCTCGACCCGCTCGCGCGCCCACGCCGCGAGATCGAACCGCTCCGGGCCCTGCGCCGCGAGCGCATGCGCCGCAGCCGCGTTGCCCGCCGCGTACTGGTCGAGCGCCGCCTCCGGCTTGAGCTTGGGCGGCGTCTTGCCCGCCGGCAGCGGCGCGAGCGCGAGACTTCCCGCCCACGCCTTCAGGTCGAACGCCGAACCGGCCCTCCGCGAGAGGCGCAGGAGGAGCGGTTTCAGCTTCGCCTTGTCGCTCCACACGCCGAGCGCCGCGGAGAGCATCTCCGCCGGATCGCCCGGCAGCCCGAGCAGCTTGTCGAGCGCCCGCTCGCTCTCGTACGGCGAACCGCTCCAGACGAGCTTGCCGTTGCCGTCGATCAGCCGCGACGACGGGATCCCGCCCACGCCGTACGCGGCCCACATCGTGTTCTGCCCGTCCGAGCCCGCGCGCATCGTGTAGCCGTGCTGGTCGAGGAAGGGCTTCAGTTTCGAGACCGGCTCGCGGGAGATCGCGAGGACGACCACGCCGTGGTCGCCGTAGCGTTCGTGGATGTCCTGCACATGGGGCAACGCACGAACGCACGGGCCTCACCCCGTGTCCCAGAACTCGATCAGCACCGGCTTGCCCCGGAACGCGTCGAGCGAGGGCTCCTCGCCCTGCGGCGCGTTGAGCCATCCCTCCGCCGCGATCGCCGGAGCAGGCTCGCCGATCTCCTGCGCCGCGGCGGCCGCAGCGAGCGCACAAACCACATAAGCCGCGCGCATACCCGGCCTCCTTCCCGAAGGCCCCAGTATACCGCTCCCCCGGGGTACCGTGCGGCACGCGTGCCGCAGCCCGCCGCTCCATCCCCTTGCGGCGCAGGCGCTTCGGGCGCCCGTTTCCGTGAAGGACACGGGACGGGACGGGACGAGACAAACCGCGGCGGGATGCGAATACTAGGGCGACATGAGCACTACCTTGATTCTCGGGACCGAGAAGGGCGCGTTCGTCTGCCGCTCGAAGGACCGCGCGAAGTGGACCGTCGAGGGCCCCCTCTTCAAGGGCTGGAAGGTCACCGCCTCCACCCGCACGCCCGACGGCCGCTACCTCGTCGCGACCACGAGCTACGTCTACGGCGCGGCGCTCCACTTGAGCACGGACCTGAGGACCTGGAAGCAGGTCGAGAAGGGCCCCTCGTACCCGAAGGCGAAAAGCGACAAGCAGCCGACGCCGGGCGTCGCGGTCGGCCCCGGCTTCGAGCCGCGCATGAACCAGATCTGGACGCTCGCGGCCGCCGGGAAGCGCCTCTACGCGGGCGCCGACACCGCCGGCCTTTTCACGAGCGACGACGACGGCGAGTCGTGGCAGCCCGTGCCGAGCCTCAACGACCACGAGTCGCGCCCCAACTGGTTCCCCGGCGCCGGCGGCCTCTGCCTCCACTCGATCCTCGTCCACGGGAGCCGCATCTGGATCGGCATCTCCGCGGTCGGCGTCTGGCGCTCCGACGACGGCGGCAAGTCGTGGGCGCTCAAGAACAAGGGCGTCCGCCACGTCATCGAGGACGAGAAGTGGAAGGACATCGGCTTCTGCGTGCACGGCCTCGCGTCGGACCCGAAGGAGCCCGACACGATCTACCGCCAGGACCACGCGGGCTTCTACATCTCGAGAAACGGCGGCGAGACGTGGGAGGCGGCGGAGAACGGGCTCCCCGAGGGCTCCGTCGGCATGCCGGGCGCCAAGATCCGCGCGAGCTTCGGGTTCCCCGTCGCGGTCGATCCGCACACGAAGAGCCTCTTCATCGTGCCGCTCGAGAGCGACGAGTACCGGATGCCGGTCGACGGAAAGCTCCGCGTCTACCGCAGCCGCGACGGCGGCAAGAACTGGGAGGGGCTCGGGGAGGGTCTCCCGGGCACGCCCACCTACGCGGGCGTCCTCCGCGGCGCGATGGCCGTCGACGGGGAGAATCCTTGCGGCGTCTACTTCGGCACGACGTCCGGGCAGGCTTTCGCGAGCGCCGACTGCGGCGACACGTGGCGCCCTCTCCCGTGCACGCTGCCCCGCATCCTGCACGTCGCGGCGTACGCGGACAGGTAGGGGTTCCGGGGAGCGCCGTGGCGAAAGTGACGATCGACCTCCCTTCGATGCTCGGGAACGTCCTCGGCGGCGTCCGCCGCATCGAGGCGGAGGGCGACACGTGGCCGCAGGCGCTCGACGACGCGTTCCGGAGGGTCCCCGGGCTGCGCGTGCACGTCTACGACGAGACCGGCGCGCTCCGCCGGCACGTGCTCTGCTTCGTGAACGACGTGAACACGCGCTTCGGTGACGCCCCGGCGAGCCTCCGGGACGGCGACCGCATCACGATCATGCAGGCGGTGTCGGGGGGGTAGCGGGCTCGGGCGCGCCCGCGCGGCGCATCCAGTGCGCGAGCCGCGCGAAGCCGTGCGGGGTCACGAACAGCAGGATCCCGATCGCGGCCTCGGCCGCATCCGCCACGAAGTACCGGTCGAGTTCGAACCCGTGGCCGGTGCGCCAGCGCACGATCCTGAAGGCGACGCCCGGAGCGCCGGCGATGAAGCAGTAGAGGCCGAGGATGCTGAAGCCGAGGACGGCGAGGTCGTGCGCGCCCACGGAGACCGCCTCTCCGCCCGGCAGCCCGCGGCAGACGAACCGGGCGACGACCCCCGTCCGGAGCAGCAGGAGCGCGGCGAGACCGAGGAAGCAGAGGACGACCGCGCCGTTGACGATGCCCCACGCCCGAACGGGCATGGCGGAGTCCATCATCGTCTCCTCGGGCCCCGACCACAGGAGCGGAACCATGCTCGTCGCGGCGCCGAAGCAGTAGACGAGCAGCGTGATGGCGTACACCCGCAAGAGCACGACCGCGAGCTGGTACGGCTTCATGGCCTCCAATGTACGCGTCACGGCGCGAGCTTGAACCCGTAGATCGGGCGCATCGGGTGGTCGTGCTCGAGGGTCATGCCGGCCCTCGTGCACAGGCTCTCCGGAAGCTCCACGAACGTGCTCGTGTCCTCGTCCGGCCCGTAGCGGCACGCGAACACCTGCACGCGCGTGACGCCGCGACGCCTGAGCTCGTCGAGCACGAGATGCAGGAACTCGCGCGAGAGGCCTTTCCCCTTCGCCTCGGCCACGAGGACCATGCAGGAGATCGCCCAGATCGCGGGGTCCGGCGACAGCTTGCGGCCGCGGACGAGGTTCAAGAGGCCGTCGCGCGGCGCCGCCTGGCACCAGCCGACCGCCCTCTCCCCGTCGTAGAGGAGGAACCCGTCCGAGACGCCGGCCTGCAGCATCCGCTCCCGGCACGGCGCGGCGAGCGACGGGTCCTTCCACGTCTCGACGTAGGACGCCGTGCAGAGGCACCTCGCGGCCTCCGGGTTGGCGCGCGCGAGCAGATGGCGGAAGTCCGCGGCCCGCGCACGGTCGAGCGGCCGGATCGAGAGCGTCATTGCACCAGGAACGTCGCCACGAAGTCGACGCCCGGCCTCCCGATCCCCGCCGGCAGCGTCCCCGGGAACGTGCCGTCGAGCGGGCTCCCGTCGAGGTCCTTGACCACCGGCCACGCGGGCGAGACGCGGCTCACCGGGTCGTCGTCGCCGATGTCCATGTCCGCGCCGAGCGTGCCCGTGTGCTGCGCCGCGGTCGCGTCCACCACGAGCTGCAGGATGTTGTCGTCGATCCGCCAGTACGCGCGGAGCAGCGGCTCCCCGCCCGTGAGCCGCCGGTACATGTCGCGGCGGACCTCCGCCTCCGTGCGTGCGGCCGCCCACACGCGCACCTCGTCGAGCGATCCCTTGAGGAACGTCGCTCCCGCCCGGCCGAGGAAGAGCGGCGCCGTCGGGCTCACGGCCCCCGGAGCCCCCCCCGCATCGATCGCGGCGAGCGCGCCGTCCACGTAGAGGCGCGTCTCCCCCGCCGTCGCGTCGAGCACGCCGGCGACGTGGTGCCAGCCGGAAGGCAGCGGCCCGCCCGACGCCGTGCGCGTCGCCGCCAGGCCGTCGACCTCGAAGAGGAACGCGCCGTTCGCGACCTGCCGCAGCCGCCAGCCGTTCGCGAAGTCGCCGTCCGCGCACTCGGCGATCCCGCCGGCGCGCGCCGGGTCCTCGATCTCGACCCAGCACTCGAACGTGAGGCTCCCCGTGCCCGGCGCGAACTGGATCGCCGGCGGCACGCGCACGACGTCGTCCGTGCCGTCGAAGCGCAGCGCCGTGCCCGAGCCGGCCGCCGCGAGCGTCACCTGGTACGTGTCCGCGGGCAGCGCGTTGCCGGCGAGGTCGAACCGGAACGTCGTCCCGCTCCGCGTGATCGCCGAGGGAACGAGCCCGACCTCGTTCCCGCCGGCGAAGTTCGCGTCGCCGCCGCTGCGCACGATCCGGAACGTCGCCGCGTCGATCGTCGCGGGATCGACGTCCGCGCTGAGCGTCACCGCCACGTTCGCGGGCGCAGCCAGGGCGCTCCCGGGCGCGGGCGCCATCGCCTCGACCGTCGTGGTCCCGCGGAAGAACATCACGAAATCGCCGCCCTCGGCGCCGTCGCCGGACGGGAAGGTCCCCGTGAACTCCCCGTCGAGCGCGAGCCCGTCAGCGGCGAGGATCTTCCGCACGCCCGTGCCGACGAGCCTCAGCCGGAAGATCTCGTCGGGCAGCGCGATCGTCGAGAGGTCGAGCAGCGCGGTCGTCGAATCGGGGAACGAGAGCGTCGTCGTGAAGAGGGTGACGTCGTTCGCGTTGCCGAAGATCCCGTCGCCGCCGCTCATCGTGAGCAGGAACGTCTGCTCGTTGAAGCTGTCCCGGTTCACGGGCCGGTCGAACCGCACGCGGATCCCGGTCGGCGGGTCGCCCGCCGTCGAGTCGGGCCCCGGCGTGACGGAGGAGACCCGCGTGCCCGGCGCGCCTCCGCCGCCGCCCCCGCAGGCGGCGAGGAGGAGGAGGAAGGCGAGTCGGCGCATCCGCGTAAGTCTAGCCACGCGCGCGAGTCGTCCGGATCAGGAAGGAGGGGGGCCGGGGGGGAGGGCGGCGAGGATCCGCGCCTGCAGGGGGTGCGCGCGCAACGCGGCGAGACGGGCCGCGGGCGCGTGCCGCTCGATGTGGCGGAGCGCCGCGGCGGCTTCGTCGAGCCAGCGGCGTTTCCCGGTAAGCACGAACAGCGCGAAGGCCGCGTCCATCCGCACGAGGCACGGGACCCTCCCCGAGCACTCCTCGAACGCCCGCTCCGCCTCGGCGCCATCCCCTCCGAGGGCGCACGTCGCCGAAAGGCGCACGGACGGTTGGCCGAGCCGCAACGCGATCGCGAGCGCCTCGCCGAGCGCGGCCTTGTCGCCGAGGACCTCGCCCGCCGCGGCGAGCGTCTCCGCGCGCGCGACGTCGTTGCCCGTGCCTCTCACGAGGGCCACGGCCTCCCGCATGTGGCGTGCGGCCTCCTCCGGGCGGCCCGCGTGCGCCTCCGTCTCGCCGAGCACCTGGCAGGCGAACGCCCGCGCCGCGGGAGGTACGGCGTGGTCGAGCGTCGGCCGCGCGTCGGCCACGAGCTGTCGCGCGCGCGCGAAGTCCCCCTCCCGCGAGAGGAGCCGCGCGAGGTTCACCTGGCCGTAGGCGACACCGATCCGGTGGTCGATCTCCCGCGAGATCGCGATGTAGCGTTCGTAGCAGCCCTCGGCCTCCTCGAAGAGGCCCAGGTACTTCACGTCGTTCGCGAGCGCGCCGAGCGCCCTCGCCTCGCCCCGGCGGTGCCCGGTCGCCCGCGCGAGGGCGAGCTGCTGCTCGTGGAGCCTCCTGGCCTCGTCGAAGTCCCCGTCCGCCTGCGCCCCGAGGCCGAGGTTGCCGAGCGCGATGGCCTCGGCGCTCCGGTTCTTGAGCTCCCGCGCAAGGGCCAGGTAGCGCTCATAGCCTCTCTGCGCCTCCGCATGCCGGCGCAGCGCCCGGTCGACGTTCGCGATGTTGTTGATCGCGTCGGCCTCGATCGCGCGATCGCCGACCTCCTGCGCGAGCGCGAGCTGGCGCTCGGCCCAGGGCAGCGCTTCCACGTGGCGCCCGGTGTCGTAGAAGAGCACGCACATCCTGCCGCAAAGGCCGGCCTCGAGCCCGCGGTCGCCCGACGCGCGGGAGAGGCCAAGCGCCTCCTCGAAGCACGGCCGCGCCTCGTCGAAGCGCGCGGTCTCGAGGAGGAGGCTGCCGATCCGGACGATCGCGCGGGCGCCGAGCGCCGCGTCGTCGAACTCCTTCGCGATCGCGAGGGCCTCTTCGACCGCCGCGCGCTGCTCCTCGCGCCTTCCCGAGAAGTCCAGGCAGTCCGCGAAACGGAGGAGGAGATCCGCGCGCTCGCGGCCCGCGTAGAGGCCGGGCGCCAGCAGCGCGAGCCTTGCCACGTTCGCCGGCGCGTCGGCGCCGTAGTCGCGCTGCAGCTGCGCGAGGGCCTTGTCGAGGTAGGGGCGCGCGCGCTCGGGCTGCGCGCTCTTCAGGAAGTGCTCGCAGAGGGCGACCGCCTCTGCCCCCCCCGCGCCCCCCCCGGTCCGCTTCTCGAGGGCGCTGCCGATCACCAGGTGGTACTGCTCGCGGAGCTGGGCGATGAGGCCCCCGTAGAGCGTCTCCTGCACCTGGTGGTGGTCGAAGACGCAGCGACGGCCGGCCGATCGGATGAGGCGGTGGCGACGCTCGATCTGGCCGAACCGCCGCAGGGCACTCATGATGTCGATGCCGAGCGCCTCGGCGACGAGCGTCGGATCGAACTCGAAGCCGCAGCATGCCGCCGCCTCGAGGAGATCGCGGTCCTCCGGCGCGAGATCCGCCATCCTCGCCTGGATCAGGTCACGCACCGAGGAGGGGATCTTGATGCCCTCGATCACGCCCGTGCGGATCCAACTCCCGTCGCCCCTGCGTTCGATGAGCTTTCCCTCGCGCAGGCCCCGGATGATCTCGAAGACGAAGAACGGGTTCCCGTCGGACTTCCGCGCGATGCGGAAGCCGAGCTCCTCCGCGAGGTGCTCCGAGTGGAACGCCTCGACGAGGAGGCGCGCGAGGTGCTTCGGGCCGAGCCGCGGGAGCGGGAGGCGCGTCGCGTGCGGCATGCGGTCGAACTCGGCGAGCCAGGTGTCGGGGATGCCGGGCCGCGCGGTCACGAGCAGCAGGATGCGGTGGCCGGGCACCGCCATCGCAAGCGAGGTGAGGAGCGCCCGCCCCTCGGCGGGCGCGAACTGGAGGTCGTCGATGAGGACGATCGTCGGGCGCTCGGACGCAAGCGCGCGCGTCGCCTCGATGAAGACGGTCTGCAGCGACTCCTTCGTGAGCGCGACGGCGCCGGGCGGCGCGGGCTCGCCCCGGAGGAGCGCGGCGAAGGCCGGGGCGAGGAGCGGGACGTCCCGGAGATAGTGCGCGACCGCGCTGTCGGTGCCGACCTGCTCCCGGTACGCCGTCGAGAAGGCCCCCGACGCGGTCGCGGCCTCGCCGGGCAGGTAGGAGCCGAAGAGGTAGTGGATCTCCTCCCCCTCCGCCGCGAGCCCCGCGACGAATTCGTCGCAGACGCGCGTCTTGCCGATCCCCGCTTCGCCCTCGACGAGCACGACCTGGCCGTCGCCCGCCTTGGCGCGCTCGTAGGCGGCGCGAAGGCGCGCGATCTCCTCCTCGCGGCCGATGAGCGCGGTCTCGCGCGGGATGCGCGGGCGGCGCAGCGGCCGGTGCGTGGCCTCGCGGATGGCCTTCGCCCTCTCCTTCCACCAGGCGGAGGCCTCGCCTTCCTCGAGGAGCATCGCGACCCCGGCGGCGGTCTCGATCCGCTTTCCCGGGTCCTTCGCGAGAAGCGTTTTCACGAGCTCCTCGTAGAAGGCGGAGAGCTGGGGGTTGAGCTCGCCCGCCGCGCGCGGCTCCTCGTTCAGGTGGCGGCCCATGATCCTCACGGGGTCGTCCCCCCCGAACGGGTGGACGCCCGTCGCGATCTCGTAGAGCACGATGCCGAGCGCATAGAGGTCCGCGCGCGCGTCGTAGGCGCCCTGGAACTGCTCGGGCGCCGCGTAGAGGACCGTGCCCGCGAACACGCCGGGCTCCGTCGATCCGAGCGACTCGTGGACGAGCCGCGCCACGCCGAGGTCGGACACCTTCACGACGTGGTCGGGCGTGATGAGGATGTTCTCGGGCTTCAGGTCGCGGTGGATCGCGCCCGCCTCGTGGATCGCCGCGAGCCCCCTGGCCACCTCGCGGCCGATGTGGCGGCAGAGCTCCTCGGGGATGCGCTCCAGCTCCTCGAGGAGGCCGCGGAGCGTCTGCCCCTCGACGTACTCGAGCGCGAGGTAGAGCGCGGGCTTCCCGGCCTCCTCCGCGCGCCCGGCGTCGAGGGTCGAGACGACGTTGCGGTGCCGGATCCGGCGCCCGAGCTCCCCCTCCCGGCGGAACCGGCGGTAGAACCCGGCGTCCTCCGCGAGGTGGGTGTGCACGACCTTCAGCGCGACCCGGTTGCCCTTCCCGTCCTCCGCGAGGTGGACGCGCGCCATCCCCCCGGAACCGATCTCCTCGAGGAGGTGGTAGGGGCCGAGCTCCTTCATGGACGCCGGGAAGGATACACTTCCGAGGGAGCCTCGGAAGCGACGCTACACTCTCGCGTCGTGGACTACGGGACCGCCGGCGGCGCCGCGCAGTATCGGGAGAAGCACAGGAGGTCGCTCCTCCGGCGCCTCGCGAGCCGCCGCGAGGTCTCGCTCTTCGACCGCGCGCTCGGCCAGGCCGCCGCGTACGGGAAGATCCTCGACTGCCCCTGCGGAGCAGGCCGGCTGGGGCCCACGCTGCTGCGCCGCGCCGTGCGCCTCGTGGGCGCGGACCTCTCCCTCGCGATGCTCGGCGAGGCGGCGAAGGCCCTCGCCGCCCCCGCGCGCTCCGGCCGGGTCGCCCTCGTGCGCGCGGCCGGGGAGGCGCTGCCTTTCCCGGACGGTACGTTCGACGCGGCGGTCTGCAGCCGTCTCCTCCACCACCTCGCGGAGCCGGAGCGGCGCGCGCAGCTGCTGCGCGAGCTCGCGAGGGTCTCCGCCCGATGGGTCGTCCTCTCCTTCCACGACGCGACGGCGCGGAAGCGGCGCCTCCAGGGCACGCGCCCGCGGAGCCGCGTCGCGCTCTCCCCGGAGCAGCTCTCCGCCGAGGCGGCGAAGGCGGGGCTCATCCTCGTGCCGCCCGTGCGGCGCGTGAACGGCTGGTTCTCGCTCGTCGCGGTCGCGCTCCTCCGCGTGAAGCCGCGGTAGGCCCCCCCCGCGCCCCCCCACTCCGTCCGCGGGTGACTCGACGACCCCTCCCTTATCATTGGATCGTGGTCGCGTCGGCAGCGGTCCCCGTGCCGCACGAGGAGCACGAAGGCGGCGTCTCGCGCGCGGATCTCCTCCGGATCGCGCTCGTCGGCGCGGCGGTCGCGGGCGCGTGGCTCGCCCCGGTCGGCGCGTTCTGGAGCGACGCCGTCGCGCTCGTCGCCACGCTCGCGGGCGGCTTCCCGATCTTCCGCGAGGCGTACGAGAACCTCCGTGCGCGCCGGATGACCATGGAACTCTCGATGACGATCGCGCTCGCCGCGGCGCTGTCGATCGGCGAGTTCTTCACCGCGCTCGTGATCGTCTTCTTCGTGCTCGTGGCCGAGGCGATCGAGGACCTGACCGTCGGCCGCGGCCGGCGCGCGATCAAGGATCTCGTCGACCTCCTCCCGCGCACGGTCCGGGTGCGGCGGGACGGCGAGGAGCGCGAGGTCGATCTCGCCGCGGTGCGGAAGGGCGACGTCGTGCTCGTGCGGCCCGGCGAGCGGATCGCGGTCGACGGGGTCGTCGAGGGCGGCCACTCCTTCGCCGACCAGGCGGCGATCACCGGGGAGTCCCTTCCGGTCGAGAAGGTCCGCGGCTCCGCGGTGTACGCGGGCACGATCAACCAGTCGGGCGTGCTCGAGGTGCGTGCGGACGGCGTCGGCGGCGACACGGCGTTCGGCCGGATCGTCGAGGCCGTCGAGCGGGCCGAGCGGACGCGCGCGCCGATCCAGAAGACGGCGGACCGCCTCGCCGGCTACCTCGTCTACTTCGCGATCGGCTGCGCGATCATCACGTTCGCGTGGACCCGGGACGTGCGGTCCACGATCGCGGTCGTGATCGTCTGCGGCGCGTGCGGCGTCGCCGCGGGCACGCCGCTGGCGATCCTCGGCGCGATCGGGAGGTGCGCCAGGGGCGGCGCGATCGTCAAGGGCGGCCTCCATATCGAGGCGCTCTGGCGCGTGAACACGGTCGTGCTCGACAAGACGGGCACGCTCACGTACGGCGAGCCGGCGGTGACCGGCGTGCGCCCGTGCCCCGGGGTCACCGCGCAGGAGGTCGCGGCCGCCGCGGCCGTCGCGGAGGGGCCGTCGGAGCACCCGCTCGCGAAGGCGATCCTCGGCTACGCGCGCGGCCAGAGGCTTGCGCTCGAGAGGCCCACGGACTTCTCCTACACCCCCGGCAAGGGGATCGTCTGCCGCGCGGACGGGCACGAGATCGTGGCGGGCAACCGGGCGCTCCTCGAGGAGCGGGGCATCGACCTCTCGGCGCTGCCCGAGGCCGCCCGCGGCGTGTCGACCGTCCTCGTCGCGCGCGAGGGGCGCCTCCTAGGCCTCGTCGAGATCGCGGACGTGCTCCGCCCCGAAGCCGCCCGCGCGGTGCAGGACCTCCGGACGATGCGGATCGGGACGATCCTCCTCACGGGCGACGCGAAGGACGTCGCGCAGGTCGTCGGAAGCCGGCTCGGCGTGGACGAGGTCGGCGCGGAGATGCTGCCGGAGGGGAAGCTCGCGCGGATCGAGGCGCTCCTCGCGAAAGGCCGCGAGGTGGCGATGGTCGGCGACGGCATCAACGACGCCCCCGCGCTCATGCGCGCGAGCGTCGGAATCGCCATGGGCTCCGGCACCGACGTGGCGCGCGAGACCGCGGGCGTCCTCCTGCTCGGGGACGACCTCCTGAAGCTCGTCCAGACGCTCCGCACCTCGCGGCGCGCGCACGGGATCATCCGCTTCAACTTCTGGGGCACGATCGCGGTCGATGCGCTGGGCGTCGGGCTCGCGGCCATGGGGCATCTCGGCCCGCTCGCGGCGGCGCTCATCCACGTCGGCAGCGAACTCGGGTTCATCTTCAATTCGGCGAGGCTGCTCCGGCGGTAGGGCCGCCCCCGGACCCCCCCGCTTTCGCCCTCGTAGAAGTTACGGGCTGCTACCTTGGCGTCGTTGCGCCTCCTCGCGTTCCTCCTCCTCGGCCTCGCCGCGTGCGGCAGCGAGGCGCCGGCGCCGGGGCCCGCGGCCGACGTGCCGTTCGGGGCGACGCTCACGGACGTGACCCGGGAGACCGGGATCACGTTCGTCCACGAAGGCGGGGCCTCGGCGAGGAAGTGGCTTCCCGAGACGATGGGCAGCGGCGTGCTCATGCTCGACCATGACGGAGACGGGGACATCGACCTCCTCTTCCCGTCGCGCGGGTCGACGCGGCTCTGGCGGAACGACGGCGCGTGGCGGTTCACGGACGTCAGCGCGGAGTCGGGAATCGACGCGACGGGCTACGCGATGGGCGGGGCGGTCGCCGACTACGACGCGGACGGCGATCCCGACGTCTATCTCACCTGCCTCGACGGGAACCTGCTTCTCCGGAACGACGGCGGCCGTTTCGCGCGCGTTCCGGGAGCGCCATCGGGGGGGGGCTGGGGGGACCCGGAGGGGGAGTTCCCGTCGTGGTCCATGGCTGCGGCGTGGCTCGACGCCGACGGCGACGGCGATCTCGACCTCGTCGTCGTCAACTACGTGCGCTGGGCGCCGCACCGCGACGTGCACGCGGAGGTCGTCGAGGGCGAGAAGGCGTACACGCGGCCGCAGCTCTACGAAGGGGACCGGCCGCGGCTCTACCTGCAGGAGGCGGACGGCGGATTCCGCGACGCGACGAAGGGCTCGGGTCTCGACGAGACGCCGGTCGCCGGGAAGTCGCTCGGCCTCTGCGTCGACGACTTCGACGGCGACGGCCGGATCGACCTCTTCGTCGCGAACGACACCGTCCAGAACTTCCTCTTCCTCGGCACGGGGCCCGCGCGGTGGCGGGAGGCGGCGCTCGAGCGCGGCGTCGCGTTCGACGACGCGGGCGCCGCGCGCGCCGCGATGGGGGTCGACTCGGCCGACTGGAAAAACGACGGCCGGCCCGCGATCGCCGTCGGGAACTTCTCCGACGAGCCGGTCTCGCTCTTCGCCGTCGAGGAGGGCCGCTTCCGCGACGAGGCGGCGTCGGCGGGGCTCCTCGAGCCGACGCGGATCCCGCTCACGTTCGGCGTGCTCTTCCGCGACCTCGACCTCGACGGGCGCGCGGACCTCGTCCTCGCGAACGGCCACATCGAGCCCTCCATCGGGAAGCTCCGGCGCGAGCTCCTGCACGCGCAGGCGCCGCAGGTCTTCCGCAACCTCGGCGGAGGCCGGTTCCGCGAGGTCCCCGCACCCGCGCGGCCGATCGTCGGCCGCGGGCTCGCCGCCGGCGACCTCGACGGCGACGGCGACCTCGATCTCGTCTTCACGGCGAACGGCGGGGCCCCGCTCCTCGTGCGGAACGACCTCGCGAACGGCAACCGCTGCCTGCGGCTCCGGCTCCGCCAGCCCGGGACGAGGAACCTCGATGCGATCGGCGCGACGGTCGTCGTCCGCGCGGGCGGTCTCGCCCGGCGCGATGTCGTGCGGACCGCGAGCTCGTACCTGAGCGGCAGCGAGCCCGTCTTGACGTTCGGCCTCGGGGCCGCGGCGGAGGCGGACGTCGAGGTCACATGGCCCGACGGCACGCGGCAGGCGGCGCGCCTCGCGGCGGGGCCGAGGCCCCAGGTGGTCGAGCGGCGATGAGGCGCCGCCGGTACGTCCTTCTCGGCGCGGTCGCGGTCCTCGCGCTCGCGGGGGTCGCGCTGTCGGCGCGCGCGCAGTTCCGGGCGCTCGCGCGCGCGCGAGCCGAGGGCCTTCGCGACCAGCTCGCCGCGGAGATCGACGGCTGCGCCGAGCACGCACGGTACCTGGCACGGCGCGAGCCGGACGCGATCCCCCCCTACCTCACCTACTTCCGCGGCCTCGCGCGGGTACGCCTCTTCGACGCGGAGGGCCGGCCGACGCACCACTTCGAGCGCCATCCCTACCAGCGCGAGGCGGACCTCGTCGCGGCGCTGCCTCCCGGGTTGCTCGCGGGCGGTCCCGCGGCGACGCCGCGCCTGCTCCCGGGCGGCGTCGCGCGCACGGACTTCCTCGTCGATCCGCGGAGGGAGGAGCTCGACCCCGCGCGGCGGCACGTCGTGCGCTTCGTCGCGCCGCGGAGCGGCGGCGGCACGATCGAGCTGACCGTCCTCGCGGACCCGTTCCTCGAGCCGCTGCGCGCGGCGGGCGCGGTCCTCAAGGGCGCCGGCGGCGAGGTGCTCCTCCCCGGGCCGGGCGGGGAGGGCCGCGCGGAGGGCGACGGATGGCGCGTCGAGGCGCCGGCGGCAGGCGGCGCCTTCGGTCTCTACGCCGGGATCGGGGGATCGATCGTGCTCCTCGC
>WYBS01000100.1 GCA_011525755.1 Planctomycetaceae bacterium | reverse complement strand
CGCCGCGAGGAGCGCCGCGAGGAGGATCGAGAGCTTCGCCGCGCGCCCGAGCCGGTCCCAGTTCCACGCGACGAACGAGATCACGCCGCCGCCGATCAGGAGCGCGCCGAGCGTGTAGATCGCCGCCGCGGCCGCGGACACGCCCTCCTCGTCGAGGTGGTAGCGCCGCGCGAGATCGGCGGCGCCCGCGTCGCTGACGAGCCCATCAACACGCCAACCCGGCAGCTCCTTCCGGAGCCTCGCACGGAACGCCCGGCCGCCGAGATCGAAGAGATCCATCGGCTGGCAGTGTATCGGAGGGGGCGCGGGGGAGGAGTGCTACGGGCGTTCCGTGCCGCACTCCCAGCACGAGGTGAAGCGGCCGTCGAGCTTCTCTCCGCACTTCGGGCACTCCCACGCGGGCGCCTCGGGCTCCTCGCGCTGCCACTCCGCGATGAGGGCCTCGGCCTCCCCGGCGCGGCTCTCGTCGAGGATGCACACGGAGGGGAGCGCTGCCTCGACGATCTCGCCGACGCCGGTCGTGAGCACGTCGTTCTCGACGACCGCGGCGATCCCCGCGTTCTCGAGCAGCCCGCGCACGAGGTGCGCCTCGGCCGGGTTCCTCGTGACGAAGACTTCCTTCACGCCGCCGAGGCTACCACGGACGGCCGGGCGAGTGCCTCGCGAGCCGCCCGGTGGCGACGCCGCGGCCATCCGCTCCTACTCCGCGGCCAGCTTCCGCAGCCGCTCGATCCGGGCCTTGTCCTCCCGGACCCAGTCGATCGCCTCGAGCTTCCCGAGCGCCTTCCGGAACCAAGGCCTCGCCTCTTCGGCCTTCCCGAGCGCGAGGAGGCACTCCCCCATCTCCTCGTAGACGAAGCCGTCCTCCTCGCCGAGCGCCTCGTACTCGCCGAGGAGCGCCCGCTGCCGCGCGAGCGCCTCCTCCGCCCGGCCGAGCGCGCGGAGCTGCTTCGCGACCGACCACCTGGCGATCCGCGCCCCCTTGCTCTTCGGGTCGCGCGCCTCGTGCCACGCGAGGCACTTCTCGTGGAGCGCGAGCGCCCCGGCGAAGTCGCCGCGGTCATGCGCGTCCCATCCCATATTATTGTACAGTGCGCCGAGCCAGCGCTTCGCCTTCTCGTCGGAGGACCTCTCCGCGAGCTCCATCGCCTTCCTGTTCCAGGCGTCCTTCTCCGCCGGCGGCACGACGATGGCCATCATGTGCGCGGCGTCCACCGCGTGGCGGTCGATGCCCTTCTCGACCGCGATCTCCCACGCCTTCAGGAAGAGCGGCCGCGCCTTCTCCGGCTGCTTCCACGAGTTGTAGACGCGCCCGCGCTCGAGGTGGCAGCGGACCCGGACCGTCGGGAGGTCGAATCCGGTGCTGAAGACGAAGTCGCCGAGCTTCTCGCCCGGGCCCTGGGCCATCTCCACGGCGTCGATCTCCGCGAGCGCCTCCTCGAACTTCCCCTGGAGCCCGAGCGCGCGCGCGATCTGCGTGCGGAGCTGGAGCGCGTAGTCGCGGTCGCGCGACAGCGAGGCGCGCGCGAGCACCTCGCGGAACCGCTTCTCGGACTCGGCCGGCTTGGCGTAGTCCCAGAGCTTGTCGATGTCGGGGAGCTCTTCGTCTGCCATCACGGGAACCGCCAGGAGGAGGAGTGCGAGGGGCCGCATCATCCGCCGATGTGGTACATCTCGACCTTGCCCGCGCGCGTCTGCGACGTGCGTTCCTCGGAGTAGCGGTCCGTCCGCGCGCCCCAGGTCCCCGCGAGAAGGTCGGAGAGCTCCGCGTCGGTCGCGCCGGCCCGCAGCGGCCCGCGAAGGTCCGTGCCCTTCGACGCGAAGAGGCACGTGTAGATCTGCCCGTCGCACGAGAGGCGCGCGCGCGTGCACCCGCCGCAGAAGGGCTGCGTCACCGACGCGATCACGCCGATCTCGCCCTGCCCGTCCGTGTAGCGGTAGCGGTTCGCCGTCTCGCCGGCGTAGTTCGGGTCCAGGGGCTCGACCGGGAACTCCGCGCCGATCCTCGCGACGATCTCCTTCGCGGGGACCACGTCGTCCATCCGCCAGCCGTTGAGAGTGCCGACGTCCATGTACTCGATGAAACGGAGGATGTGCCCCGTGCCGCGGAAGCGGCGCGCGAGGTCCAGGATGCCCTGGTCGTTCATGCCGCGCTTCACGACGCAGTTGATCTTCAGGGGTCTCAGCCCCTCGCGCTCGGCCGCCTCGATCCCCGCGAGCACCGGCGCGACGCCCGACCGCCGCCCGTTCATCGCCTTGAAGGTCGCATCGTCGAGGCTGTCGAGGGAGACGGTCACGCGCCGGAGCCCCGCCTCGCGGAGCGTGGCGGCGTACCCGGCGAGCAGGAATCCGTTGGTCGTGAGCGAGAGGTCCTCGACGCCCGTGATCCTCGCGAGCAGCGCGACGAGTGCCGGCAGGTCGGCGCGCAGGAGCGGCTCGCCGCCCGTGATCCGGAGCTTCTTCACGCCGAGGCCGACGGCCGCCCTGGCGATCCGCTCCACCTCCTCGAAGGTGAGGATCTGGGCCTTGGGCAGGAACGGGTAGGACCCGTGGAAGACCTCCTCCGGCATGCAGTAGGGGCACCGGAAGTTGCACCGGTCGGTCACCGAGATGCGCAGGTCGCGGAGCCCCCGCCCGAGCCGGTCCTTCATGAGGCCAATCTACCACCGGCGCGCGGCCCCCCGGCCCCCCCGCTTCCGCCTTCATGGGACACTGCAAGGAGGTCTGTCCCGCATGCGCACGCCACCCTTCCTCCACTGGGATGTCGCGCGCCATGACGTCGAGATCGCCCCGGGGAAGGCCGCAAGCGTCCCGAACACGAAGATCAAGGAGGGCGCGCGCCTCCCGACGGCGGCCCCGGAGGTCGCGGTCACGAAGGCGAGGCTCGTCGACCCGCGGGGGACGCCCATGCCGGGCGTGCAGCTGATCTGGTCGAGCCGGCCGATGGACTCCGACAAGGAGGGGATCGTGCTGCTCGCGGCGTGGAGCCCGATCGCGCACGAGATCGCGCTGGAGTGAGGGCCCCCCTCGACCTCGTCCCCCGGACCCCCTAGACTTCCCCCCCATGGACCGGGCCGAGAAGGACTACCGCCGCGACACGCACCTCCTCCGCATCTCGAAGATGTTCTCGGAGTTCTCCACCTGCCTCTCCCGCAAGGTGGGCTGCATCATCGCGAGCGACGCGGGGCACATCATCTCCACGGGCTACAACGGAGCGCCGAAGAAGACCCGCCACGGCTGCGAGGCCGGCTGCTTCTGCCAGGATCCGAACCGCGTTTCGGGCACCTTCCAGGAGCGGCTGCGCTGCTCGCACGCCGAGCTCAACGCGATCGCGCAGGCGGCGTACGAGGGGGTCTCGACCCGCGGCGCGCGGATCTACTGCGTCACGTTCCCCTGCTCCTTCTGCTGCAAGGCGATCATCCAGGCGGGCATCCGCAAGGTGATCTACGAGGAGGAGTACAACGACGCGCTCTCGCGCCAGCTCTTCGACGAGGCCAACGTCGAGCTGCTCCGGATCATCCCGCAGCCGGACGTGAAGCCGCGGTAGCGGCTGCCGGGAAGGGAGGGGGCGCGGGGGAGGGCCCGCGGATAGACTCTACGCCATGCGATGGATGCTCGTCGGCGGCGTGATGGCCGCGATGGTCGCGCTCGCTCTCGCGCAGGGGACGGGGAAGCCGCCCGCGGGCGCCGGCGCCGTGCAGGTCCGGGAGGCCGTCCTCCGGGACAAGCCGTCCTTCCTCGGCAAGGTCGTCGGGCGCCTCCCGTACGGGGCGCTCGTCGCGGTCGAGGAGAGGAAGGGCGCCCAGTGGGTGCGCGTGCGCGCCACCGAGGGCAAGCAGGCGGGCTGGCTCAGCGCGAGCGCGCTCGCGACGGACGCCGCGAAGCTCCGCGCCGGCTCCGGGCAGGCCGGGGATCGCGCCGGCGCGACCTCGCGCTCGCTCGCGGGCCGCGGCTTCAACGAGGAGGCCGAGGCGAAGAGGCGGGCGGGCGGCGGGAACGTCGCCGAGGGCTACCGGCGGCTGGACGCGCTCCTGGCAGAGCCCGCGTACAACCCGGACCCGGCGGCGGTGCCGGGGTTCCTCGCCGAGGGCGGCGTCACCGGAGGCGGGCGATGAAGCGCTTCGCGTTCGCCCTCCTCCTCGCCGCCGCGGCGTGCGGCACCGTCGAGTCCGTGGGGAAGGACCTCTTCGAGTCGAAGACCGGCGTCGACGCCGACCGGGCGACGGCGACCGCGAAGAAGCTCGCGAAGTCATTCGAGGACATGACGCCGGAGCAGGAGTACTACCTCGGCCGCGCGGTCGCGGCGGAGGTCCTCGCCGCGACACCCGCGGTCGGCGACGCGGCGACGGCCGCCTACGTGAACCGCGTGGGGCAGGCGGTCGCGCAGGCCTCGGCGCGGCCGGACGTATACGGGGGCTACCACTTCTTCGTCCTCGACGCGGATGAGCCGAACGCGCTCGCCGCGCCCGGCGCCTTCATCTTCGTCAACAAGGGTCTCGTGCGCGCGTGCGCGTCCGAGGACGAGCTCGCAGGCGTCCTCGCGCACGAGGTGGCGCACGTCGCGGAGCGCCACGGCCTCCGGATGATCCAGAAGAGCGAGCGGGCCGACGCGCTGCTCCAGCTCGGCGTCGCGGAGGCGCTCGAGAGCACCGACGCCGCCGTGGTGGCCAAGGCCCTCGGCGACCTCGCGGCGGAGTTCACCGGGACGCTCGTGAAGCACGGCTACAGCCGCGAGTTCGAGAAGGAGGCGGATCTCGACGCCCTTGGGCTCCTCAAGGACGTCGGCTACCGCCCGCAGGCGCTGCCGGATCTCCTTGACCGTCTCGGCGGCGGGGAGACGAAGGGCGGATCGCTCTTCGCCGACCACGCGAGCCTCTCCCGGCGCCGCGACGACCTGCGCGCGGCCGTCGCGGGGTGGCCGGAGCCCGCCGTGGCCGAGGCGCGGAAACGGCGGTTCGCGGCGGCGCACGACGCCTTGCGGTGAGCGGCAGCGCCCGCGGACCCACGGCCGCGGCGCTCGCCGTTGCGGGCGCCGTCCTCGCGTACGCGCTCCATGCGTCGGGCGCCCTCGCGCGGGTCGAGGGCCTCTCGTGGGACGCGCGGGAGCGGCTCCTCGCGGAGCCCGCGCCCCCCGAGCTCCCCATCCGCCTCCTCCTCATCGACGACGAGAGCCTCGCCCGCGTCGCACGGGAGCAGCGGATCCCCTGGCCCTGGCCCCGCGAGTACTTCGCGGCGCTGCTCGGCTATCTCGTCGCGGACGGCGCGCGCGCGGTCGTCTTCGACTTCGACTTCACCGAGCAGTCCCGCTTCGGGGTCGACGACGACAACGCGCTCCGCGAGGCGCTGGCGGCGTCGCCGGCCGCGGTGCTCCCGCTGCGCCTCAAGGGGGAGGCCCGGGACTGGCCGGACGCGCCCGCGCCGCTCGAAGCGGAAGGGATGGAGCTCGCGCCGCTGCTCCCGGGCGCGAGCTTCTCTCACGCGGATGTCGTGGGAGGCCTCGCGATCGCCTACGGCCACGTGGTCGCGAACGCCGACCGCGACGGCGTCGTGCGCCGCGTGCGGCCGTTCTACCGGTTCGCCGGCCGGCCCGTCCCGACCCTCGCCCTCTCCGCATACCTCCGCCCCGCCGGCGGGACGCCGCGCGTCGTCCTGCGGGAGGGAGCGCTCGAGGCGGCCGGCGCCGAGTTCCCCCTCGACGGCGACGGCCGCCTCGCGCTCCGCTACCGCCGCCCGGATCCCGGAACCGGCCATCTCTACCCCGCGTACTCGGCCGCCGGCGTGCTCGCCGACGTGGGCGCGGGGACGCCCCCGAGGGGCATCTTCCGCGACTGCTACGTGCTCGTCGGCATGAGCGCGGAGAACCTCTTCGACAACTGGCCGACCGCCGTGAAGACCGTCGCGCCCGGCGTGGAGGTGCATGCGACCGTTCTCGACAACCTGCTCTCCCGGGGATTCCTCCGCCCCGTCCCCGCGGTCATGCCGCTCCTCCTCACGCTCGCGATCTCGGCCGGCGGCGCATGGCTCGTCCTCCGCGCGCGCTCGGCGGCCGGGAGCCTCGCGGCGGCGGCGGCGGCGCTCGCCCTGCCCGTGGCGGTCGCCGTCGCGGCGCACGCCCTTGGCCTCGCCTGGCCCGCCGCCTGGCCTCTTCTCGCGACGGGCCTCGCGATCGCCGCCGCGGGCGCCGTCGGGTACGCGACCGAGGGGCAGCAGCGCCGCTACCTGCGCCGCGCGTTCGAGCACTACCTGAGCCCGCAGGTCATCGCGCGGATCGTCGAGGACCCGTCGCAGCTGAAGCTCGGCGGCGAGCGGCGCGAGGCGACGATTTTCGTCTCCGACGTGGAGGGCTTCTCGTCCTTCGCCGAGGGCATGGACCCGCAGGATCTCGCGCGCTTCCTCAACGACTACCTCGGCGCGATGACCGCCGTGCTTCTCGCGGAGGGGGCGACGCTCGACAAGTACGCGGGGGACGGCATCGTCGCCTTCTGGAACGCGCCTGTCGAGGAGCCCGACCACGCGCTCCGCGCGATCCGCGCGGCGCTGCGCTGCCAGCGCGTGCTCGCCTCGCGCGCGGACGAGTTCGCGGCGCAGGCGGGCCGCCCGCTCCGGATGCGGATCGGCGTCCACACGGGGATCGTGAGCGTCGGCAACTTCGGGTCCCGTCGGCGCTTCGACTACACCGTCCTCGGCGACGCGGTGAACCTCGCGTCGCGCCTCGAGGGCGCGAACAAGCACTTCGGCACGGGAACGCTCGTGTCGGAGGAGACGTGGCGCCGCGCGGGCCCCGGGGTCCTCGGGCGCGAGATCGGCCGCGTCCGCGTCCTCGGGCGCATCCAGCCCGTGACGATCCACGAGCCGTGGGCGCTGCCGGGAGAGCCGGCGCCGGCCGCGCTCGATGCGTCCGAGGAGGCGCGGCGCCTCTGCATCGCCGCCCGGTGGGACGAGGCGCAGAAGGCGCTCGACGCATGCCCCGGCGATCCCGTCGCCGCGATCTGGCGCGGGCGCGTCGAGGCGCTGCGCGAGCAGGGCGCGACCGCGTGGGACGACGTCTTCGAGCTGCGGGAGAAGTAGGATCCGCGTGCCAACGGCGGCGACGATGCTCCTCGTCACGTTCCTCGTCCTCGTCTTCCTGTTCAGCCTCGCCACGCGGAGGCTCGAGCGCACGGTCGTCACCGGCCCCATGCTCTTCGCGGTCGCCGGCGCCCTCGTCGTCCTCGCCGTGCCCTCGGCGCGCGCGGGAAAGGCCGGTTCCCACGCCTTCCTGCACGGGGCCGAGATCGCGCTCTGCCTCCTGCTGTTCACCGACGCGAGCCGCACCGACCTGCGCCTGCTGAAGAGCATCCGCCGGCTCCCGACGCGCCTCCTGAGCATCGGCCTCCTGCTATCGATCCTCCTCGGCGCGCTCGCGGCGAAGCTCCTCCTCCCCGCGCTCTCGTGGGCGGAGGCGGGCATCCTCGGGGCGATCCTCGCGCCGACGGACGCGGGTCTCGGGCAGGTGATCGTGACGAGCCAGCGTGTCCCGAAGCGCATCCGGGAGGCGCTCAGCGTCGAGGCGGGGCTGAACGACGGCCTCGCGGTCCCGTTCTTCCTCTTCTTCATCGCGCTCGCGCGCCCGGGGGCCGCCGGCGACGCGAGCCTCTGGCCGTTCCTCCTCGAGCAGCTCGGGTACGGCGTCGCGATCGGCGCGGGGATCGGCCTTGTCGGCGGGAAGCTCCTCGCCCTCGCGCACCGGCGCGAATGGGCGGCGGCCTCCGCGGCGAAGCTCGGCGCGGTCACGCTGCCGCTCCTCGCGATGCTCGCTTCCGACGCGACGGGCGCGAGCATGTTCATCGCGGCCTTCGTCGCCGGCCTCGCGGTGCAGATCCCCTACCGGCAGGCCGGGTCGCATGCCGTCGAGTTCGCGGAGGAGTGGGGACAGCTCCTGAGTGCGGCCGTCTTCTTCCTGTTCGGGACGATCTTCCTCGGCGCCTTCGACCAGCTGACGGTCGCCATGGCGGCCTACGCGGCGCTGAGCCTCACCGCCGTGCGCATGGCGCCGGTCGCGCTCGCGCTCATGGGCACGCGCACGAGCCGGCCAACGGTCCTCTTCATGGGCTGGTTCGGCCCGCGCGGCCTCGCCTCGATCGTCCTCGGCCTCGTGTTCCTCGAGCACGAGGCGCGGCTGCCGGGCGAGAGGACGATCACGCTCGCGGTCGTGGCGACGGTGTTCCTCTCGATCCTCGCCCACGGAGCGACCGCGATGCCCGGCATCTCGCTCTACGGGAAGGCCATCCGCGCCCTGCCGCCGACCGCGCCGGAGCGCGAGGGCGACGTCGGGTAGGGCTCCGGGGAGGGGCCGCGGTACGCCTGTTGCACCCTTGTTGCGCGCCGCCCTTGGAAGGCGGCCGCGACCGGCCCCGGCGGGGCGTCCGCGCGCTTCCGCGCGGAGGATTCCGCTGTCGTCCGGCGCGCAAGGAGCATGACCGCGGAAACGCTGCCCCTTCGCCCGGACGACCGTCTCGTGATGGTCGTCGGCAACTACGGCTCGGGCAAGACCGAGGTGTCGGTGAACCTCGCGATCCGGGCCGCGGCGTCGGGACGGCACGTCCGCATCGCGGACCTGGACCTCGTGAACCCCTACTTCCGCTGCCGCGAGGCGCGGCGCCTCATGGAGGCGAACGGCGTCCGCGTCGTGGTCCCGCCGGGCGCGCAGGCGTGGGCGGACCTCCCGATCGTCGTGCCCGAGGTGCTCGCGATGCTCTCCCCTCCCGCGGGCACCCTCTCCTTGTTCGACGTGGGGGGCGACGACGTCGGCGCGCGCGTGCTCGGATCGCTCCGGGACGGCGCGATCGCGACGGGCTACGGGCTCTGGCAGGTGATCAACCCGGAGAGGCCCTTCACGCGCGACCCGGACGGCTGCCTCGCGATGCGCGAGGCGATCGAGCGCTCCTCGCGCCTCTCCGTGACGGGCATCGTCGTCAACGCGCACCTGATGGAGGAGACCACGGCGGACACGGTCCTCCGGGGCGTCGACGTCGCGCGCGAGGTCGCGCGGCGCGGGCGGGTCCCGATCCGGTTCGTCGCGGTGATGGAGGGCCTCGCGGACGATCCCCGGATCCGTGCGGTCGCGGAGCCGGTCTTCTCCATGAAACGACACATGCTCCCGCCGTGGCTCCTGCCCGCGGGAGAGGAGCGCCTGCCCGCGGGACGGCCCGTCCCGCTCGGCAGGCGGAACGGTGCACATGGGACATATCGCGATTGAGCAGGTGCGCTGCAAGGGCTGCGGCCGGTGCGTCGTCGCCTGCCCGAAGAACCTGATCGAGTACGGCACCGAGCTCAACGAGCGCGGCTACGCCTACGTGGTCTTCAAGGGGAGCCCCGAGCAGTGCGGCGGTTGCACGCTCTGCGCCGTCTCCTGCCCCGACCAGGGGATCGAGGTCTATAACAGCCGGGACCGGAAGGTCTTCGTCAACACGACGGGCCTCACGGAGGCGATGACGCACTACTGCCCCGGCTGCACGCACGGCGTCGTCCACCGCCTCGTCGCGGAGGTGCTCGAGGAGATGGGGCTCCTCGGCAGGACGATCGGCATCGCGCCGGTCGGCTGCAGCGTGCTCGCCTACGAGTACTTCAACTTCGACATGTTCGAGGCGGCGCACGGCCGCGCGCCCGCCGTGGCGACCGGCGCCAAGCGCGCGCGGCCCGACCGGATCGTCTTCACCTACCAGGGCGACGGCGACCTCGCGTCGATCGGCGGCAACGAGATCCTCCACGCCGCGAACCGCGGCGAGAAGATCACCGTGATCTTCCTCAACAACGCGATCTACGGCATGACCGGCGGCCAGATGGCGCCGACGACCATGCCCGGCCAGAAGACGACCACCACGCCCTTCGGCCGCGACACGGCCGACACCGGCCAGCCGCTGCGCGTGGCCGAGATGCTCGCGACGCTCCAGACGCCCGCCTTCATCGCGCGGGGCACGTCGCACGACGCGAAGGGCACGCTCAAGACGAAGAAGCTCATCAAGGAGGCGTTCGAGCACCAGGCCGCGGGCCGCTGCTTCTCCTTCGTCGAGGTGCTCTCGACCTGCCCGACGAACTGGGGGATGTCGCCCAACGAGGCCTCCGACTGGGTGGAGGAGGCGATGATCCCCTACTATCCGCTCGGGATCCTGAAGCGGCCGGAGGCGGTGAAGGCATGAAGGCGACGAACGTGCTCATGGCGGGATTCGGCGGGCAGGGGATGCTGCTCGCGGGCAAGGTGCTCGCGCAGGCGGCGATGGCGAAAGGGCTCCAGGTGAGCTGGCTCCCCTCCTACGGACCCGAGATGCGCGGCGGGACGGCGAACGTGATCGTCTGCATCTCGAAGGACCCGATCGCGTCGCCGCTCGTGAGCCGGCCGGACGCGCTCCTCGCGATGAACCTGCCGTCGCTCGACCGGTTCGAGAAAAGCGTCGTGCCGGGCGGGACGATCGTCGTGAACGGCACGCTCATCGCGCGCGAGTCCTCCCGCGCCGACTGCCGTGTCGTGCGCGTCGACACGCGCGCGCTCGCCCAGGCGGCGGGGAACGAGCGCGCCGTCAACTTCGTCATGCTCGGCGCCTACGTCGGCGCGACCGGGGTCCTTCCGGCCGAGACGGTCGAGGAGGCGATCGCGGACGAGTTCCGCGAGGGCAAAGAGAAGCACATCGAGAGCAACGTCGCGGCCTTCCGCGTCGGGCTCGAGGAGGGACGCCGGGCGGCGTTCGCGAGCGAGGTGCACGCATGAGCAAGGTCCTGATGAAGGGGAACGAGGCGCTCGGCGAGGCCGCGATCCGCGCCGGCTGCGTCCACTTCTTCGGCTACCCGATCACGCCGCAGACCGAGATCCCGGAGTACCTCTGCAAGAGGCTGCCGGAAGTGGGTGGCGTCTTCCTCCAGGCCGAGAGCGAGGTGGCGGCGATCCACATGGTCTACGGCGCCGCGGGCGCGGGCGTCCGGTGCATGACCTCATCCTCCTCGCCCGGGATCAGCCTGATGGCGGAGGGGATGAGCTACATCGCCGCGTGCGAGCTGCCCTGCGTCGTGATCAACATGATGCGCGCGGGGCCGGGGCTCGGCGGCATCCTCCCGGCGCAGAGCGACTACTTCCAGGCGACGCGCGGCCACGGCCACGGCGACTACCAGTGCATCGTGCTCGCGCCCGCGTCGGTGCAGGAGGCGGTCGACCTGATGACGCTCGCCTTCGACCTCGCCGAGAAGTACAGGAACCCCGTGATGGTGTGCGCCGACGGCATGATCGGGCAGATGATGGAGCCCGTGGAGTTCCGGACGGAGGGGCGCGGCCCGCCGATGGCGGAGAACGACTGGGCGCTGACCGGCTGCGAGGGCCGCCCGCGCAGGATCGTCAACTCGCTCCACCTCGCTCCGGAGCAGAACTTCGCCTGCAACGTGCGCCTGAAGGAGAAGTACGATCGCGCCGCGCGCGAGGAGGTGCGCTTCGAGGTCTACGGCGACGAGCGCCCGGACCTCCTCGTCGTCGCCTTCGGCACGATGGCGCGCATCTCCAAGTCCGCGATCGACGACCTCCGCCGCGAGGGCAGGCGCGTCGGCCTCTTCCGCCCGATCACCTTGAACCCGTGGCCCTACGCCCGATGCCGCGCCGCGATGGACGCGATGCCCGTGGGCGCGAAGGTGCTCGACGTCGAGATGAGCATGGGCCAGATGATCTACGACGTGAAGCTCGCGGCCGAGGGCACGCGGGCGATCGAGTTCTTCGGGAAGGCGGGCGGTCTCGTGCCGTCGCCGGACGAGGTGGCGGAGCGGATCCGCGCGCTACTTCCCTGACCGGCGCGGCTTCCCGAGGGGCCGCGCGCGCTCGCACGTCTCGCAGTACCGGCCGAGCTCGTAGCACGGGACGCCGTCCGCCTGCGCCTCGGCACAGAGCGGATGCGGGATCGCCGGCTTTTCCTTCGCCTTCTTCCGGCTTTCGCGCGGATTTAGACCCATGGCGCCTCCGTGGCCCGCCCGCAGCGCGCGGCCGGGCGTCGAGACGCACGTCCCGTGCCCGCCGAGGGGGAAGGAGGGGGGGCCGGGGGGCAGCCGAGGCGCCCCCCGGTTCGAGGGATCAGCGTTGCGGAGGAGGAGGAGGCGTGCCCTCTTGCGGGGCGTCCCACCAAGGGCCTCCCGCCCCGAAGCCCCACCCCATCCCCCGGCCGCCACGGCCTCGGCCGGGACCGGCACCCATCGGGCCTCGCGGGCCGGCGCCGCGACCGGGACCCATCGCGCCCTGGCCGCACGGCTGCTGGCACCACGGGCAGATGTCGCCGCCCGCGCCGAAGCCGCCGCGGCCCCACGTGCCGAAGCCGAGGCCGGCCCCGCGACCTCGGCCCCACGGACCCAACGCGCCGCGGCCCATGCCGCGACCGCGCCGCGCCTGCTTCATCCGCTGCTCCATCGCCTTCTGCATGCGCGCGCGCCGCTCTTCCGCGACCTTCGCGATCTCCGCCTGCGTGATCGCGCCGTCGCCGTCCGCATCGAGCGCAGCGAAGCCGCTCTTGACCTTCTGGAACTCCTCAAAGGTCACGCTGCCGTTCTTGTCGAGGTCGAATCTCTCGAGGAACTCCGCGCCGGGCGCCGGCGCGGCCGCGGCGGGGGGCGCTTTCGCGGGCTCCTGTGCGGGCGATTCGAAGCCGAGGAGCGCGCAGGTCGCGATGCCGAGCAGAAGACGTTTCATGGGAAACCTCCGGTGATCCTTGTAACCCCGCCGCGCCGCGCAGGTTTCGGCGAAGGGAGGGGGCCCCGGGGGAGGGATCACCACGCGGGCGGGATGCGCCGTTGCCGCCGCGCGACCCACATGTAGAAGACGCCCGAGAGTCCGAACGCGGCGACCGCGGCCTGGAGCGCGAGCGGGAGCGACGACCTGTCGGCGAGCCAGCCGACGGCCGGCGGCGCCGTCGCGTTGCCGAGCACGTGGATGCCGCAGAGGTAGACCGCCTGGAGCGTCGCGGAGAACTGCGGCGGGCCCATCTCGTCGACGACCGCCGCCGAGGGGCCGTGGTAGACCGCGAGGAAGAACGCCGTGAGCGCCGAGAGCGCCATGAAGAGCAGGTTCGACGACACGACGAGGGAGATCGCGCCGGCGGGGATCGCGAAGAGCAGCGAGAGCCCGATCGCGAGCGCGTGGCCGCCGCGCACGCGCCGGTTCAGCGTGTCGCCGGCGTGCCCGCCGAAGAGGACGCCGGCGACCGTCACGAAGCCCACGAAGCCGATGAACCCGCTCGTGAGGTTGGCGGACATGCGGCGCTCCGCCTTCATGAGCTCGGCGCCCCAGAAGATGAGCGCGCTCGCGCCGAAGGTCACGAGGATGCCCGCGAGGAGGCCGATCACGTAGGTGGGCGAGAGGAGATAGGCGCGCGCCGGCAGCACGTGCGGCCGCGGCAGGCGGTGCGGGGCGGCGATGAACGCGGACGCGAGCGCGAGGAGCAGCGACGGCCCTCCCGCGATCCAGAACACGCCGCGCCAGCCGAGGACGGGGGCGAGCTTGACGCCGAGCACGAGGCCGGCCGCGCCCCCGAGCGCCATGCCCACGTTGTAGATGGAGAGCGCGCGGCCGCGCCGGTCGGGCGGCGCCGCGGCGCAGAGCAGCGCGTTCGCGCTCGGCCCGTAGGCCCCCTCGCCGATGCCGACGAGCGCGCGGAAGACGAGCAGCATCGCGTAGGACGTCGAGATCGCGGAGCCGATCGTCGAGACCGACCAGACGAGGACGCCGAGGAAGATCACCTTGCGCGGGCCGACCCGGTCCGCGATCGGCCCCGACACGACCGACGCGAGCGCGAACACGACGAGGTTCGCGAACGCGAGCATCCCCTTCTCGGCCCCCGAGAGGGAGAACGCCTCGCCGATGTGGTCCGTCATCCCGTAGACCACCTGCCGGTCGAGGTAGTTGAAGAAGTTGACGAGCGTGAGCAGCGGCAGCGGATGCACGCCGCGCGCGCGCTTCATCGGCGGACCGTCCGGGGCAACGCTCACGCGCAAGAAGGAATAGCGGACGCGGCCCGCGGCGTCGACGGGGAGCCGCACGGAATCCGGGGGCGCGCGGGGCCGGAAAGGAAGCGGGCCGCCCGAGGCGGCCCGCTTCGCGGACAGGGGTAGACGGGCGCTACTGCAGCACGAGCACATAGCCGCCGGCGCCGTCCGTCACGGTCCTCCCGACGACGGCGCCCGTCGCGTCCACCGCCTCGACGGCAACTCCCGCGACCGTGGTCGCGCCGTCCGGCGCATAGACCGTCCCCCGCACGACGCTCTTCCCCGTCGTCGCGAGGACGAAGGTCACGTCCGCGGTGACCGGGCCGGGCAGCGTCACGACGACGCCCTCGACCGGCGCGAGGGCCACGTCCTCGAACGGGCCGTTCTCCGCCGTGAGCGCGAGCGTGTGCGTCCCCGACGGCGCGAGGAAGGAGTAGAAGCCGGAGCCGCCGGTCGCGTCCGCGGCTCCTCTCACGCCGGGGATCTCGACGCGGATGTTCTCCGTCGGCGTTCCCGACGGATCGCGCACCGTGCCCTGCAGCAGCGCGCCGCGCACGAGGGTCACGTCCACGGTCGTCGTGCCGGGGATCCGGACGGTCCGCGACTCCGGCAGCTGCAGGTTGTCCGGTCTCGGCGTGATCCGCATCTCGTAGGTGCCCGCGAAGAGGGCGATCGCGTAGCGGCCGAGCGCGTCCGTCCTGTCGTCGTCCGGCGCGATCGCGCCGTTCGCCGGGATGAGCTCGACCCTGACGTCGGCCTCCGGCGTGGTTCCGTCGTCGCGGACGATCGTGCCGGAGAGGACGACGCCGGAGAGGAGCGTGAAGTTCTCCGTTTGCGCGGTCGGCCCGACGATCCTCCTCACGAACCGCTGCGCCGGGAACCCCGCGTCGGCGGGCGGGCGCACCGCGAACGTGACGGACTCGGGCGGGAGCGGGCCGATCTCGTACGCCCCGGTCCCGGCGTCGGTCGTGACGCCGTCGGGCGCGAAGTAGACGCTGTTCCCGGCGAGCTCGACGTCGATGTCGGTCTCCTCGAGGAGCGGCAGGCCGAGGTTGTCGAAGACCGTCCCGGACACGAGGACGCCGCGCCGGAGCGTGAAGTCGCGCACGAGCGCGCCCGCGACGACGATGCCCGGGAAGCGCTGCCTCAGGTGCGTGTCCTCGGCGGGGCCCGCCGGGGTCACGACGGCTTCGTACGTGTCGGGCTGGAGCGCCGCCGCGTAGGCGCCGCCCGCGTCGCAGACGACGGTCACGCGGGCGCCGGTGCGCGAGCCCCGGAACTGCACGCGTGCGTCGGCGATGGCCGCGCCGAGCGAGTCGAACACGTGCCCGCCCACCTGGTGGGGCGCCGGGAACGCGAAGTCCCGGGTCACGGGCCCGGGCGCCGTGACGGCCACGCCGGGCACGGTGAGCGTGCCGAGCGCCTGGTCGGCCTCGACGAGCGCGACCCACGTGCCCGCGGAGACCGTGACGGCGTAGCTGCCCGCCGCGTCCGTCGAATCGGAGTCGACGCCGGGCGTCGTCGCGGTGAGGTGGTACGAGACCCGCGCGTCGGCGATCGGCGCGCCGTTGCCGTCGGTCACCTGACCCGTGACGTCCACGCCGCCCGCGAAGGTGAAGTCCCTTCGCACCGACGGCGCAACGGGCACTCCGTTGACGAGGCCGTCCGCGAAGCCCGTGCCTTGCGGGGCCTCGAAGGCGAGGCTGACGGTCGTTCCGCCGCCGCCGCCGCCGCACGCGGCGAGGAACAGGCCCGCCGCGGCGAGGATCGGGATGATGAGTCTGAGCGCGTTCATTTCGGTTCTCCTCCAGTTCTCGCGGGAAGGAGGGGGCTCCGGGGGGCGAGGTACGCGGCCGCGAGGCGCTTGTCCCGCAGTGCGCCGGATCCGGCTCGAAGCGGGGCGGATCCCCTCGGCCGCGGCGCTACAATCCGCCTCTTAACCCGTTGAGCACCCGATCCCCGATCCAGGCCCGCGTGCACGGGGCCGCCGCGCGCGGGATGCGCGCGACCGTCCTCGGGATCCTCGCGAGCGTCGTCCTCGCGGCCGTCAAGGTGATCGCGGGGCTCGCCGGCCACTCCTACGCGCTCATCGCGGACGGGTTCGAGTCGGTGCTCGACATCCTCTCCGCGCTCGCCGTCTGGGGGAGCCTGCGGATCGCCTCGCGGCCGCCGACCGAGCGCTTCCCGTACGGGTTCGGGAAGGCGGAGCCCCTGGCCGCGGTCGCGATCGCGGCCGTCCTCCTCATCGCGGCCCTTGCGCTCGCCGTCCAGAGCGTCCGCGAGATCCTCACCCCCCACCACATGCCGGCGGCGTTCACCCTCGTCGTGCTCGTCGTCGTCGTGGCCGTGAAGGAGGCGATGTTCCGCGCGCTCGCCCGCACCGGCGACGCGATCCGGAGCACCGCCGTCCGCGCCGACGCCTGGCACCACCGCTCCGACGCGCTGACGTCGCTCGCCGCCTTCGTCGGGATCTCGGTGGCGCTCCTCGGCGGGCCGGGCTACGAGAGCGCGGACGACTGGGCGGCGCTGCTCGCCTGCTCGCTCATCGCGTGGAACGGCGTGCGCCTCTTCCGCGCGGCGTGGGCGGAGCTCCTCGACGTCGCGCCGGACCCCGAGGTCGTCGAGGGCGTCCGGCGGAGGGCGGCATCCGTGCAGGGCGTACGCGAGATCGAGAAGTGCCACCTCAGGAAGAGCGGCCTCGGCCTCTTCTGCGACATCCACGTGGTGGTCGACGCGGAGATCCCGGTCCGCGAGGGCCACCGCATCGCGCACCTCGTGAAGGATGCGCTGCTCGAGGGGATTCCGGGACTCCTCGACGTCGCCGTCCACGTCGAGCCGGACGAGCCCCCCTCCTCCTGACCTCCCCCCCGGCCGCGCGCGCGGGCGCGATCCCGGGGCGCTACTTGGCATCGATCTCGACGGGCTCGGACACGAGCGTGAACGGCGGCGTCTTGCCCATGGCGCCGGGGTCGGGCTCGCCGTCCCCGGCCTTCGAAAGGTGGCCGCCGCGGTAGACGTAGACCGCGCGCACCTTCGCCTTGTAGGGCTTCGCGAGGCCGAACGACATCTCGACGGACAGGTAGCCCTCGAGCGGGAGCGCCTCGCCCGGCTTCAGGTCCACGATGTCCTCCTGCCAGTCGTGCGCGTAGAGGCCGCAGCGGCCCGGCTTCCCGCCGCGCACCCACTTCCCGTCCACCTCGCGCTCGAGGAAGATCTCCGGCTCGCGCCATCCCGACTCGGAGCCGTCGTTCGGCTTCACGACGCGGTGGACGGCCTTGCCGGCGTTCATGAGCTTCACCTCGAGCGTCGGCGAGAGCTCGACGCGAAGCTCCTTCCGCATGCGCTCCGCGCTGAGGCACCAGACCCCCGCGACGAAGTAGGCGTTGTCGCCGTACTCCACGAGCAGCGGCAGCCTCGGATCGAGGCCCTTGAGATAGGCCGCGACCTCCTCCTCCTTGATCGCCAAGCTCTTGGCCACGTCGGGAGTGCGGATCTCCCAAACGCGCTCGGAGGGATTCTCCCCGTCGATCTGGCCGGCCCGGGCGGTGGCCCTGAGGTTCCTGCCCTCGATCCGCCACTCGTCGACGACGTTGAACCGCACCCAAGGCATCGCGGGCGCGACGCTCACGACCAGGAGAGAGGCGAGGAGGATGCGCATCATCCCCATTGAGACGAGACCGGGCGCCGGGAAGTTCACGGCCCCCGGGAGCCCCCGGAACTGCCTCTCGGGACGGCCCTGCAGGCCGGGCGAAGGCGGACCTTGCATTTTTGCATTTCAAATGCAAGAATACATACACCGTGGCGGTGCCCTACCTTCGACGGAGCCTCGAGCAGCCCCTGCGCCGCGCGGCGAAGGAGTTCCCTGCCGTCGTGGTCACCGGGCCCCGCCAGTCGGGCAAGACCACGCTCCTCCGCCACCTCCTCGAGCCCAAGGTCCGCTACGTTTCGCTCGATCTGCCCGATGTCGCCGCGGCGGCGCGCGCCGACCCTCGGACATTCCTCGCGGACCATCCGCCTCCGGTCGTCCTCGACGAGATCCAGAACGCGCCTGAGCTCCTCCCCTACGTCAAGGAGCGCATCGACGAGGACCGTCGCGCCAAGGGGCGCTTCTTCCTGAGCGGGTCCCAGAACCTCTCGCTGATCGGGCGCGTGACCGAGTCGCTCGCGGGCCGCGCCGCGATGCTCGATCTCCTTCCGTTGTCGTTCCGCGAGCAGCGGGGCGCGCCGGACGCGCCGTTGCCGTGGGAGCCGAGATACGCGCCGCCCGAGCCGCCGGCCGCTTTCGACGCGTTGTGGGAGACGCTCCTGCGTGGCAGCTATCCGGAACTCATCGCCCTCCCCGGGAGGGACGCCGCGCTGTGGCACGCCAGCTACGTGCGCACCTACCTCGAGCGCGACGTGCGGTCGCTCCGCCAGGTGGGCGACCTCGCCCAGTTCCAGTCGCTCCTCCGTGCCCTCGCCGCGCGGAGCGGCGGGATCCTGAGCCTGTCGGAGGTCTCGCGCGACCTCGGGATCGCGGTGAACACCGTCAAGGCATGGCTCTCGGTCCTCGAGGCGACATTCCAGATCGTCGTGCTGCAGCCCTTTCACGCGAACATCCGGAAGAGGCTCACGAGGAGCCCGAAGGTCTACTTTACGGATGTGGGCACACTCTGCCACCTGGTGGGCCTTCGCGATCCGAAGCACGCGGCCGCGGGCCCGATGGGCGGCGCCATCCTAGAGACCGCGGTGCTCTCGGAGCTCCGGAAGGCGATCGTACACCGGGGCGAGCCGCCTCGGATTCACTTCTGGCGGCCCGCGAGCGGCGCCGAGGTGGACTTCCTTGTCGAGCACGCGGGGAAGCTCGTGCCCATCGAGGTGAAGCTCGGCGCGACGCCGCGGCCGGAGATGGCTGCGGGCATCCGGGCGCTGCGGCGCGACCTCGGAGCGCGCGTCGCCCGCGAGGGATACATCGTGCATCCGGGGGACATCCGGCTTCCGCTCGGCGATGGCGTCGCCGCGCTGCCGTTCGGGGCGCTGTAGCGGTCGCGTCCGCTGGAGCCCGGACTATTCGCGACTCCCGCGGTTCTGCCTCGAAGTCCGTCTCCCTCGCCGAACGGCGTCGGTCCGCTCGGTCCCGTCTGCCCGTCGGCCTCGATCCTCGTGAATAGCTCAAGCTAGAATCGGCGTCGGAGGAGATCCGATGACCGGAAAGCCCGCTTCCGTGAAGGAGTACCTGGAAAGCCTGCCCGAGGACCGGCGGAAGGCGATCTCGAAGGTGCGCGCCGCCGTCAACCGAGGGCTCCCGAAGGGATACAAGGAGGGCGTCCAGTACGGGATGATCGGCTGGTCCGTCCCCCACTCGCTCTTCCCCGCGGGCTACCACTGCGACCCGAAGCAGCCGCTGCCGTTCGCGTACCTCGGGAACCAGAAGAACCACATGTCGCTCCACCTCATGTGCGTGTACGGCGACGAGGGGCAGCGGAAGTGGTTCGAGGGGGAGTGGCGGAAGAGCGGGAAGAAGCTCGACATGGGGAAGGCGTGCATCCGGTTCAGGAGCGCGGAGGACGTGCCGCTCGACGTCGTTTCGGCGGCGGTCGCGCGCGTCCCGGTCGACCAGTACGTCGCACACTACACTGCGGCGCTCGCCTCGGGCGGGAAGCGGAAGCGTTAGACTCCGACGGCGATCGGTAGAGGGGGGATCTCGCCGCGCAGGAGCGGCGGAAAGAGCTCGCCCAGCCGGCGCGGGACGAAGGTTTCCGGCGACGCCGCTATCTCCGCGGCCGTCCACCAGCGGTGGCCGAGGATCAGGTCCGCCTCGACGGCCTCGCGGCCGCTGCCGTCGATCTCGGCCGCGCCGACCCGCACGAGGAAGTAGCGTTCGTCGGCCGAACACCACCTCCCGAACATCTCGAACACGTGCTCGCGCCGCCACACGCAGGGGCCGAGCGCAACGCCCCGGATCCCCGTCTCCTCGGCAAGCTCGCGGAGCGCCGCCTCCTCGAACGTCTCGTCGGACCTGAGCGCGCCGCCCGGCGGGCACCAGAGCCGCGTGCGCGCGCGGTTCGGCACGATGCCGTCGAAGAGGAGCAACCGGTCGAGGCGGTCCACGACGAGGACGCGGGAGGCGGGGCGCGGCTCGGGCGTCAACGGGCTCGATCCTACACGAGCCGCCCCGCTGAACGCCCGTGCTACGCTCCGCCGCGGAAGCGCTCGACGATCGGGAAGCGGCGGCCGCCCCACCCGAACGCCTTCGCCGTCACCTTCAAGACCGGCGCCGCCTGCTGCCGCTTGTACTCCGTGGCCGAGACCGTCCGGACCACGCGCTCGACCACCTCGCGGTCGAACCCGCGCGCGGCGATCTCCTCCGGCCGCAGCCGCTCCTCCAAGTGCGCGTGGAGGATCGCGTCGAGCACGTCGTAGGGGGGCAGCGTGTCCTGGTCCGTCTGGTCGGGCCGCAGCTCCGCCGACGGCGCGCGGGTGAGCACGCGCTCCGGGATCAGCGGGTAGCGCCGCGCGAGCTCGTACACCTGCCGCTTGTAGAGGTCCGAGATCGGCGCGAGCGCGCCGACCATGTCGCCGTACATCGTGCAGTACCCCATCGCGAACTCGCTCTTGTTCGAGGGCACGAGGACGAGCGCCCCCCGCTTGTTCGCGAGCGACATGAGGATCGTCCCGCGCAGCCGCGCCTGGAGGTTCTCCTCCGTCACGTCCATGGGCCTGCCCCCGAACCCCCCCTTCATCTCCTCGCGAAGGAGGTCGTACGCGCGCGTGATCGGGATCGCGAGGAAGGAGATCCCGAGCCGCCGGGCGAGTTCCTCCGCATCCGTCAGGCTGTAGGGCGCGCTGAAGGGCCCCGGCATGGCGACGCCGGTCACGTTCGCGGGACCGAGCGCCTCCGCCGCGAGGCATGCGACGAGCGACGAGTCCACGCCGCCGCTCATGCCGACGATCGCCTCCTTGAACCCCGTCTTCCGGAGGTAGTCGCGGATGCCGAGGACGAGCGCGTCCTTCACGTCGTCCGCAGGGCCCGCGCCGCCCGCCACGACCGTCTCCTCGACGAACGCCTTCGCGTGCGCGGTGATGGCACCCTTCGCGTCGACCGCGAACGAGTTCCCGTCGAAGATGAGCTGGTCGTTCGCGCCGACGAGGTTCGTGAACGCGAAGGGGACCTTGTGCCGCGCCGCGTGATCGAGGACGAGCTTCCTCCGCCGCGCCGGCTTCCCCTGCTCGTAGGGCGACGCGGAGAGGTTCACGATCACGTCCGCGCCCGCGCGCGCGAGATCGGCCACGGGATCCTCCGCGTAGAGGTGGTCGCCGTGCTCCCCCGTCCACATGTCCTCGCAGATCGTGACGCCCACGCGCTTGCCCGCGATCGCGAGCGGCGGGCGCTGGACGCCCGGCCGGAAATAGCGCCGCTCGTCGAAGACGTCGTAGGTGGGCAGCAGCCGCTTCTCCGCGACGACCTCATGCTTCCCGCCGCGGACGAGGACGGCGACGTTCAGGAGCGGCTTCCCCGGGCCCTTCGCCCGTTGCACCGTGCCGAGAAGCAGGGGGGGTCCGGGGGCGCCCGCCGCGATCTCCTCGAGCGTCCGCTCGCACGCGTCCACGAACGACGGCTCGAGCAGGAGGTCGCGCGGCATGTAGCCGCAGATCGCGAGCTCGGGGAAGAGGACGAGGTCCGCGCTCACGCCGCGGGACGCGGCGAGGATCCTCCGGGCGTTACCCGCGAAGTCGCCGACCGTCGTGTTGATCTGCGCGAGCGCGATCCGCAAGCGACGGAGCTTAGCATGGGGCCATGATCCACCGCGAGGAGATGACGCTCAAGACCAAGGGGGAGACCCAGGTCGTCGATCTGACCGAGGGCGTGCGGGCTCTGGTGAGGAGGTCGGGGGTGCGCGAGGGGACGGTCCACCTCTTCGTGCCGGGCTCGACGGCCGGGCTCACGACGGTCGAGCTCGAGCCCGGGTGCGTGGCGGATCTCCGGGCCGCGTTCGAGCGCGTGGCGCCGCGGAATGCCCACTACGACCACAACGAGCGGTGGGGCGACGGGAACGGCTTCTCCCACGTGCGCGCGGCGCTGCTCGGCCCCTCGCTCACCGTGCCGGTGGCCGACGGCGCGCCGCTCCTCGGCACGTGGCAGCAGGTGGTGCTCGTCGACTTCGACAACCGGGGGAGGGACCGGAAGGTCGTCGCCACCGTCATGGGCGAGTAGACTCCGGGCATGCTGCGCATCGGAGCGTGGATCGAGCATCCGCACTACGGCCTCGGCAGGATCACGAACCACAAGGACACGCGCTACGTCGTGACGTTCCCGGTCGGGATCCGCGAGGTGGAGTCGCACGAGCCGGGCATCTTCGAGGCGAAGGCGCCCCCGGGAGGCGACCCGATCAAGGACGCGCTGCGCGCGGTGCTCGAGGAGTACGGGATCGGCGGCGTCGCGGAGCTCGGCGGGCGATGGGAGGGCGGCGAGATCATCGTGCGTCCGGCGAAGGAGGGGCTGAAGGAGCACCATCTGCCGGTCGACGCGCTCTTCCACAAGGTCGTGATGATCCGCGACCGGCTGCGGGTGCTCGAGCAGAAGATCAACGCGCACAAGGGCCTCTCCGACGCGGAGAAGGTCGAGATGCAGCAGTACGTGACGCGCTGCTACGGGAGCCTCACGAGCCTCAACTTCCTCTTCAAGCGGGAAGAGGACAAGTTCAGCGGCTCGGGGGACTGATGTCGGAGGCGGACCGCGCCCGCTGGGAGGAGAAGTACAGGGCGGGCGTCCACCGGGAAAGCGATCCCGACCCGATCCTCGGGCAGGCGCTCGCCTTCGCGCCGCCTCGCGGCCGCGCGCTCGATGTCGCATGCGGGAGGGGCCGCCACGCGATCGCTCTCGCGCGGAGGGGCTACGAGGTGGACGCGGTGGACCTCTCGCCCTTGGGCCTCGCATGCGCCCGCGAACGCGCGGGCCACCTGAGGATCCGCTGGATCGAGGCGGATCTCGACACGTGGACGCCGCCGGAGAGTGGGTACGCGGTGATCGTGTGCGTCCACTTCACGGAGGAGCGGCTCGTCCCGCGGCTGCTCAGCGCGCTCGCGCCGGGCGGCGTGCTCGCCTACGCGGGCAATCCGCGCGGCCAGCGCTCCCACGGCCCGCGACCGGGCGACGCGAAGCGCTGGTTCCGCTCCCTCACGACCCTCCGCTCCCGCGACGACGCCGAGCGGGTGGAGTTCGTGGGCATGCGGTCCTCGGCCGTCCCCCTGTGACGTCTCCCTGCCCCCCCGGCCCCCTCACCCACTTGAAACGCGACGATATTCGTATCGAATGTGCCGCGTGGAACGCGCAGTCGTCCGTTCGATCGGATGCGGATTCCTCGCGACGGGGATCCTCGGGGGGCTGATCCTCGTCGGCTCGCGCCGCCTCTCGCACTTCGACGCGGCGCTCGTCGCCTACACGTTCGCGACGCTCTTCGCCACCTTCGGCATCGCCTACCGCTACGCCATGTGGCTCCGGCGCCCCCCCACGGCCATGTACTGGAAGCGCGGCTGGCAGGTGTTCCTCCGCCCCGGCTTCCTCCTCCGGAACCTCCTCGTCCTCGGGCGCCGGCTCCTCGTCGTCTTCGCGATGAACCGGTTCATCTGGCGCCGCCACGTCGCGCGCGGCGCGGCCCACTGGCTCATCATGGCGGGCACGATCCTCGCCGTGCTCATCACCTTCCCGCTCGTCTTCGGCTGGATCCACTTCGAGGCGGTCGAGGGGCAAATGGACCGGTACGTCACCTACGTCTTCGGATTCCCCGCGCTCTCGTTCCACGTCGACTCGCTCCTCGCCGGCCTCGTCTTCCACGGCCTCGCGTGGGCCTCGATCCTCGTCATCCTTGGCGTGATGCTCGCCATGCGCCGGAGGATGCGCGACCGCGATGCGGCGGCGCTCCAGCGGTTCGGCGAGGACTTCCTGCCGCTCATCCTCCTTTTCTCGATCAGCGCCACCGGCCTTATGCTCGTCGTGAGCTACGAGTGGATGCGGGGCTACGCCTACGAGTTCCTCTCGATCCTCCACGCCGTGACCGTGATCGCGGCGCTTCTCTGGCTCCCGTTCGGCAAGTTCTTCCACATCTTCCAGCGGCCGGCGCAGCTCGGTGCCGCCTTCTACAAGGACGCCGGCGCCCGCGGCGAGCAGGCGCGGTGCGCCCGCTGCCGGGAGCCGTACGCCTCGCTCCTGCACATCGAGGACCTCGTCGAGGTGGAGCGGCAGCTCGGCTACCGGTACGAGCTCGGCGCGGGCGCGGACCACTACCAGCACGTCTGCCCGAAGTGCCGGCGGACGCTCCTCGCGGTCGCGCAGGCGCGGCGCTTCGGGACGCCGTCGAGGGGCGAGGCCTGAGCCATGGCTCGCGTGCCGAAGGGCGACCTCGAGGTGCTCGGCCGGTTCGGCCCGCACCTCTCCTTCCCCGAGGGTGACCGGCTCGACCGCGGCGTCGAGCCCGATCGCGTCGTGAAGACGCACTGCTGTTTCTGCGGGCAGCAGTGCGGGATCCAGCTGAAGGTGAAGGACAACCGCATCATCGGGTTCGAGCCGTGGGAGGATTTCCCCTTCAACCACGGCCTCCTCTGCCCCAAGGGCGTACGGCGCTACCTCCAGGGATCGCACCCGGACCGGCTGCTCCGCGCGCTCGTGAGAGACGAGGCCGCGGAGGGAGGCTTCCGCGAGGCGGGCTACGACGAGGCGATCCGCCTCGCGGCCCAGGGCATCGCGCGGATCCAGCAGGAGCACGGCCCCGACGCGTTCGCGGTGCTCACGGGCGCGAGCCTGACGAACGAGAAGGCCTACCTCATGGGCAAGTTCGCCCGGGTGTGCCTCAGGACGAGCAACATCGACTACAACGGCCGCCTCTGCATGGTGAGCGCCGCGGCCGGCAACAAGAAGGCCTTCGGCATCGACCGCGCCGCGAATCCGTGGTCCGACATCCTCGACGCCGAGATCGTCTGGATCAGCGGCGCGAACGTCGCCGAGTGCGCGCCGATCACGACCGACTACGTCTGGCAGGCGCGCGAACGGGGCGCGAAGGTCGTGGTCGTCGACCCCCGCATGACGCCGATCGCACGCACCGCGGACCTCTACCTCCCGGTGCGCCCGGGGCGCGACGTCGCGCTCTTCAACGGCATCCTCCACCTGATGATCGAGAGCGGCTGGGTCGACCGCGCGTTCGTCGAGCAGCACACGACGGGTTTCGACGAGGTGGCCGCGCACGTCCGCGAGTGGACGCCGCGACGCACCGCCGAGGTGACGGGGATCGCGGAGAAGGCGATCCGGCAGGCGGCTGAGTGGTGGGGCACGGCCAAGAGGAGCTTCCTCCTCCACGCGCGGGGCATCGAGCACTCGAGCCACGGCGTCCAGAACGTCCTCGGGGCGATCAACATCGTGCTCGCGTCGGGCCGCATCGGCCGCGCGGGCTGCGGCTACGCCACGATCACGGGGCAGGGCAACGGGCAGGGCGGCCGCGAGCACGGCCAGAAGTGCGACCAGCTGCCCGGCGCGCGCGACCTCGCCGATCCGAAGGCGAGGGAGCACGTGGCGAAGGTGTGGGGCGTCCCGCCGGACAGCTTCCCGGCGCCCGGCGTCGACGCGTACGAGATCTTCCGGAGGGTGGAACAAGGGGGGGTCCGGGGGCTCCTGAGCATCTGCTTCAACCCCGTCGTCTCCCTCCCCGACAGCGACTTCGTCCGGAGGATGCTCGAGAAGCTCGACTTCTACGTCGCGATCGACTTCTTCCTGAGCGAGACCGCGCGGCACGCGGACCTCGTCCTGCCCGGTTCGCTCCAGGAGGAGGACGAGGGCACGGTGACGCAGGTGGAGGGGCGGGTGATCCGGATCCGCCGCGCCGTCGACCCGCCGGGCGAGGCGCGCGAGGACTGGCGCGTCATCCAGGATCTCGCGAAGGCGCTCGGCCGGGAGAAGGGCTTCACCTTCACGTCGCCGCGGGAGATCTTCGAGGAGCTCCGCCGGGCGAGCGCCGGGGGGATCGCCGACTACGCGGGCATCACGTGGGAGAAGATCGAGCGTCAGCACGGCGTCTTCTGGCCCTGCCCGTCGGAGGAGCACGCGGGCACGCCGCGCCTCTTCGAGCCCGGCTCGTGGAACCCCGTCGCGAGGGGCAACGGCCCCTTCTACTTCCCCGACGGCAGGGCGCGGTTCAACGTCGCTCGCTACGCGCCGCCGACGGAGGACCCGGACGCCGAGTACCCGCTCTTCCTCACGAGCGGGCGGGTCGTGAGCCAGTACCTCTCCGGCACCCAGACCCGGAGGATCGGCCCGCTGGTGGAGCAGTACCCGGAGCCCCGGATCGAGATGCACCCGCGGCTCGCGGAGCGGCTCGGCATCGCGGACGGCGACTGGGCCACGGCGGAGACGCGGCGCGGGTCGTGCACGCTCCGCGCGCAGGTGGTGCGCACGATCCGGCCCGACACGGTCTTCATCCCCTACCACTGGGCGGGGCCCAAGAGCGTCAACCGGATGACGATCTCGGCCCAGGACCCGATCTCGAAGATCCCCGAGTACAAGGCGTGCGCCGTCCGCGTGCGGAAGGCGGAGGGGCCGCCCTCCTACGTGCGGGAGCGGGAGGCGCAGCAGTAGCGGATGCCCGTTCCCGCGGATCGCCACTTCTTCATCGACCCGCGCCGCTGCATCGGGTGCCAGGCGTGCGTCCACGCCTGCTCCGAGTGCGACACCCACAAGGGGCACTCGATGATCCACCTCGAGTACGTCGACCGGGCCCATTCGCCGCAGACGGTCCCGACGATCTGCATGCACTGCGAGTCGCCGACGTGCGCCGAGGTGTGCCCCGCGGACGCGATCAAGCGGACCGAGGACGGCGTCGTACAGAGCGCGAGGAAGGCGCGCTGCATCGCGTGCAACAACTGCGTGCTCGCGTGCCCCTTCGGCGTCCCGAAGATGAACGTCGGATTCGAGCTGATGATGAAGTGCGACATGTGCTACGACCGCACGTCGGTCGGCCTGAGGCCCATGTGCGCGACCGTCTGCCCGAGCCAGGCGCTCTACTTCGGCACGGAGGCGGAGGCCCGGGCGCTCCGCCCGCGCTCGACGCCCGTCCACGAGTTCCGGTTCGGCCAGCAGACGATCTCCACGCGGGTGCGCGTGATGCTGCCCGGCGCGGACGCGGCGGGGCCGCTCGACGTGACCGCGGCGATGCACGGGGAGGAGGCGGCGGACCCGATGGCCGCGGTCCTCCCGGAAGGAGACCTCGCATGACGGAGCGCGACTCGAGAACCCCCGACGGCCGGCCTCCCGCGGAGCAGCCGCGCTGGCGGCGCGACTTCCCGATCGACGTCGCCGAGGACGCCTACGTCGCGCGGCGCGACTTCGCGAAGTTCTCCGTGCTCGTGAGCGCCGCGTTCGCGACGGGCCAGATCTGGCTCCTGCTGCGCAGCATCTTCAGGCGCCGCGCCCCCGGAGCCCCCCCGGCTCGCGTCGCGTCGGTCACCGACGTCCCGGTCGGGGCCGCGATCGCGTTCCGCTACCCTACGGAAAGGGACCCGTGCCTCCTCGTCCGCCGCGGGAAGGACGAGTTCGTCGCGTACGGGAGCGAGTGCACGCACCTCATGTGCGCCGTGCTCCCGGAGGTGGAGAAGGGGCGCCTCAGGTGCCCTTGCCACATGGGCTTCTTCGACCTCGCCACCGGCCGGCCGATCGCGGGCCCCCCTCGGCGGCGCCTGCCGGTCGTCACCCTCGAGGTGCGTGACGGCGGGATCTGGGCCACGGGCGTGAAACTGGAGTCCGAGCAATGACGGACGACGGAAGTCCGGCGGGCGGCGCGCCCCGCCGGCGGCCCCTGGCGACGGGCGAGAAGAGCACGATCGTGTACGGGATCCTCGGCGTGCTCCTAGTGCTGCTCGTCGCGCAGCTCTGGCTCCTCACGGCGACCACGAACGCCTGGCTCGGCGGCGACGACTCGGTCGTGCTTCCCGCCGCCGTCGCGAGCCTTGCCTGCCTCGGCCTCAACGTGGGGCTCCTCCTCTACCTCTTCCGCCTCGAATGAGCGCCGGGCTGCGCGACCTCCATCCCGCCTACTTCGCGATGGTCATGGCGACGGGCATCATCTCGATCGCGTGCCGCGTCCGCGGGCTCGACGCGCCTGCCCACGCGCTGCTCTGGCTCAACGTCGCTTTCTACGCGGCGCTCTGGGCGGCGCTCGCGGCGCGGATCGCCCGCCACCGCGACCGCTTCGCCTCGGATCTCGCGGACCACGCGCGCGGCGTGGGCTTCTTCACGGCCGCCGCCGGCACGTGCGTGCTCGGCAGCCAGTTCGCGGTCATCCGGGAGGAGCTCGCGCCGGCCCGCGCGCTGTGGGTCCTGGGCCTCGTCCTCTGGGCCCTGCTCACCTACACGATCTTCCCGGCGCTCACGGTGAAGCGCGCGAAGCCGGGTCTCGCCGAAGGGCTGAACGGGGGCTGGCTCGTCGCCGTCGTGGCCACGCAGTCGGTCTCCGTGCTCGCGTGCCAGATCGCGCCCCGCGCCGGGGGCTCGCCCGAGGCGTTCCGGTTCGTCGCCCTCGCCTTCTGGCTCGGGGGCGGGATGCTCTACATCTGGATCATCTCGCTGATCTTCTTCCGGTACACCTTCCTCGTCCTCACCCCCTCCGACCTCTCGCCGCCCTACTGGATCAACATGGGCGCGATGGCGATCTCGACGCTCGCCGGCACCTGCCTGATCGACGCCGCGGACGGCTCCCCGCTGCTCTCCGGGCTGCTGCCGTTCCTCCGGGGCCTCACGATCCTCTTCTGGACGACGGCGACCTGGTGGATCCCCATGCTCGTGATCCTCGGGTTCTGGCGTCACGTCGCGAGGCGCTTCCCGCTCGCCTACGACCCGCTCTACTGGGGCGCGGTCTTCCCGCTCGGCATGTACACCGTGTGCACGCACCGCCTCGCGCGGTCCGTCGGCCTGCCGTTCCTCGACGCGATCCCGGCGGTGTTCGTCTACGTCGCGCTCGCCGCGTGGGCCGCGGCCTTCGCGGGCCTCCTCGGCCGCCTCGCGACGGTCGCGCGCGCGTCCCGGAACCGCTAGGAGCTTGTGGACAAATCCCCGCTGGCTTCGGCCATCTGTGAAGCCGCCCGCAACGCGGCCGCGCAGAGCGGCGTCCCTTCGGGGCGGCCGGCCCGCCGCGGGTCCCCGCTCAGTCCCCCGACTCCTCCATCGCCGCGAGGACCTCGAGCGGGGAGCGCGCATCGATCCGGTCCGACATCCCCAGCGCGCGCTGCTTCTCGTCCTGCGCGACCACGCCCTGGAAGAGGACCTCCGCGGGCTCGATGAAAAAGTGGTTGAAGGAGTCCTCCGGCACGCAGTTCGGCAGGAAGAAGTAGCTCCCGACCGGGAAGTCCACGAGCGAGCAGCAGATGTGGACCACCTGCGCGCGCAGCGCCTCCCAGAGCTGCTCCTGCGTGAGGTACCCCGCCTCCTTGCAGCGCACGCCGAACCGGCGCGGGTCGTCGTGCTGCTCCACCTCGTGGACCTGCGCCTGCGTCATGAAGCCGTGGCGGACGAGGATCGAGCCGATCCGCTCCGTCGCGTCGGTAGAGCCGCTGAACACGATGTGGCCGCGCTTGAAGAAGACGGCCTTCGTCAGCGGTCCCGTCGTCACGCCGAGCATCCCGTTCTGGCGGTTGTTGCGGACATAGAGGAAGAGGTTGTTCAGGATGTCGCTGTGGAACGTGCCGATCATCGAGACCGGCAGCGTGACCGGGCGGGTCACCCCCTCGCCGCGGAAGGTGATCGCGTGCCCCTCGATGCCGATGTGCGAAAACGAACCGTCCGCGAGACCGAGCGTCTTCCGCGCGATCTTCGGCATCATGAAGGAGATGGACGAGCCGTGGGCCAAGACCAGAGCCGTATCGGCCTGAGACGAAAAGCGACTTGAGGGGGCCCGGGGGAGCCCGGCCCCCCCCGGCCCCCCCCGTTTGCCCGCCGACTTTGTCCGCCACAGCCTTGGCGAAGGCGGAAGCCCCGGCGAAGGCGGGTTCAGGAGCCAAGCGTCTCAGCTCGATAAGACGCTATGCGCCGGTACGTCCCCGTCCTCCTCCTCCTCACGGCTTGCGCCGACCTCGCGAGCCCGCCCGCCCCGCCGCCCGTCGCCCTCTCGGTGCTGACGGGAGCGGCCGAGGGAGCGGCCGCCGAGGAGATCCTCGGCACCACGGGGCAGGCGGTACGCCTCCTGCGCGCCGTGCCGCCGAGGGCGCTCCTTACGCTCCACGTCCCGGACCTCAGGGGAGCGATCGACCGCTTCCAGCACACGGGCCTCTACCGGTGGCTCTCCTCGCCCGAGCTGAAGCAGCTGTTCGGGGAGTCCGCCTTCCCGGCCCTGCCGCCGGAGGCGGCGGGCATGCCGGACATCGCCCAGATCCTCGGCGCGCTGCGCGGGGAGGTCGTGCTCAGCGTCGAGTCGATCGATCCCCCGTCCTCGACGTCCTCGCTCGACGGCGTGCGGATCCTCGCCGGCCTCACCGTGCGCGGCGCGGAGGCGCGCGCCGAGGAGGCGATCGCCTTCCTCTCCGCCGCGGCCGCGACGCAGGACGGCGTGCACGTGGAGAAGGGCACCGTCGGCGGGCACCCCTACTCGCGCATCGTCGGCAAGAAGCCCGTGCCGTGGGTCGTGGAGATGGCGCTCTTCGACGACGCCTTCCTCGCGGGCTTCGGGCGCGAGACGGTGACCGCGGCGATGGACCGGCTGCAGAACGACGAGCAGCCCTCGCTCGCCGAGGAGCCGTCGTTCCAGCAGCCGATGACCCGCTGCGGCGACCCGCGCGACGCCCTCCGGGTGCACCTCGCGCTCGGCTCGATCTTCGAGCGCTTCGGCCCGGTGGTCCCGCCGGAGGCCGCCCGCGTGGTCAAGGCGCTGGGTCTCGACCAGGTGCGCTCGCTCGCCATGGCGGTCCGCTGCGAAGGGAACGACATCGTCCTCTCGCAGGTGCTCGACTCGCCCGGCGGCAAGGACTTCATGACGCAGCTCCTCGCGGCGCACACCGCCGACCGGAGACTGCTCGACGACCTCCCCGCCGACACGGCCTCCTTCTCGCTCTTCGCGATCGACGGCCGGCGCCTCGTCCGCGCGATGCGCGAGGCATTGTCCGAGGGGCCGCGGCGGGAGTTCGAGGAGATGCTCGCGACGCTCAAGGAGGGCGGCCTCGACGTCGAGACCGACGTGTTCGACGTCTTCGGCCCGCGCTGCGCGCTCGTCAACGTGCCCACGGACCGGGTGGACGGGCCCGGGCTCGACGCGATCTGGGGCCAGCTCCTCGGCACGGCGCTCGTCTGCGACGTGCCGGACCCGGCTCGCGCGCGCGCGATCCTCGAACGCCTCCCGGAACGCAGCCGGTTCGCCACGCGCCGCGCGATCCTCGTGGAGGGCCTCGCGGGCTACGCCTACCGCTTCGACACGGACCAGCTGCCCGAGGACCTCTGCATCTGCTACGCGCTCGTGGACAACCGGCTGATCGTGGCCGCGAGCGAGGCGGCGTTCAAGCGCATGGTGCGCCGCCGCTCGCTCCAGACCGCCGAGCGCTTCCGCGGGCTCCTGCGGGAGGTCCCGGAGAACGCGGTCGTCGTGACCTACGACGACCTGCAGAAGGGCCCCGGCGCGGTCCTCGAGTCGGTCCTCGCCGGGCTTCCCGGCGGCACGCCGCTCCCCGGCGAGCGCCGCCGTCTCGGTCCGTCGAGCGGCATCCTGAAGAACCTCGGCCCGTCGCTCTCCTGGACGGTGGCCGACCAGCACGGCATCCTGTCCGTCACGCGCTCCCCCACCGGCGGCTTCGGGAGCCTCGGCGGCCTCGGCGGCCTGCTCATGATGGCCGCGATCGCGGTGCCGAACCTGCAGCAGGCGCGGGTCGAGCAGAACGAGGCGGCCGCGGTCTCGACGCTCCGCGCCATCCACACGGCGCAGCAGACCTTCCGCACGAACGCGCTGCGCGACGCGGACGGCGACGGCGAGGGCGAGTTCGGGTTCCTCGGCGAGCTCCTCGGCCAGCCGCGCGCCGGCGAGAAGCGCGCGCGCTCGGCGACGCCGCTCGTGAGCGGTACGTTCCAGCGCCTCGGCGGCGACTACACCCGCGGCGGGTACCGCTTCCGCACCTACCTGCCGGCGGAGGACGGGACGCCGATCGGCGAGCACGAGAAGGAGGCCCGCCTCCGCCGCGTGGACGGCGACCTCGCCGAGACGGTGGTGGTCGTCCTCGCGTGGCCGGTGAGCCGGGGCATGTCCGGCCACCGGGCGTTCTACCTCGACGGGGAGGGCCGCCTCTTCGCCTGCCTCAACGGGCCGTACGCAGGCGAGAACGCGCCCCCGGCCGACGTGATGAGCTCGCAGGAGAAGAACCTCGCGTCGCGGCCGCTCCGCGATGTCGAGCCGGCGCGCGACGGGAATCGCTGGGTGCGGGTCCGGTAGGGGGATCCGCGTCTCCCGCGAAGCGTGGGCCTCCACCCCACGTCGCGATAGCCACTTGGGACGACCGGGTGCGGCATCCGTGCCGCACCGGTGCCCGGTCGCCGGCGACCAGCCGCATCCCGCGGGCATCCCGGACCCCGCGCCCCTCCCCGCCGGATTAGACTGCGTGTCGTGAGGCCGCGGAACCTCGCCTTGCTCCTCTCCGCCGCGGCGCTGCTCGCGCTCCTGCTCCTGTCGCGGGCATCGCCTCCTCGCGGGCGGTCGCGGGAGGACGCCGCGCCGCCGGATGCCGCGATGCCACCCGGCCCGCCGCCCGACACGGAGGAACCGCCCGATCCCCACGAGGCTTGCCGCGACGCCTCGATCCCCGTGCGCGACCTCTTGGACGGATCGGCGATCCCGCGGTTCAAGGTCCGGCTCGGGTCGCGCGAGCTCGAGGCGGACGACGCGGGTGCCCTGCAGCTGCCCGGGGACGGCCGAGGCGACCTCGTCGCGGCCGACCCCGTGTGGACCCTCGCCCCGCCGTCGGTGGAGCGGGCGCTCCGCGAGGGGGCGCTCTGGGCCCATCGTCCGTTCCGCGTGCGCGGGCGCGTGACGGGCTCGGACGCGCCGCTGAACAAAGGGGTCGAGATCGAGGTCGCCCACGACAAGAAGGGGGCGGAGGCCCCATGGACGGCCGAGTGGCTCCGCGCCCACGAGGTGTTTCCGTGGGCCTACGAGGACGCGAACGCCGACGGCACGTTCGAGATCGAGCTGCCACGGATCCGGGGCCTCCTGCTCGAGGCCAGCGCGCCCGGCCGCCGGCCCGCATGGACGCCGCTCGCCGTCGATCGAACCACGGAGGTCGTCGATGTCGATCTCGTCCTCCCGCCCGCCTTCCGTATCCGCGGCCGCGTCACGGACGCGCAGGGACGCCCGGTCTCCGGGGCACTCGTCGAGGCCTATGTCGCGGGGCGCGAGACGCCGGGCGACGACGACTTCTACATCGAGTCCTGGGAATCCGGAGGCCATGCCGTCCGCAAGTGGCGAAGCGAGACTGGCGACGTGCTCGCCGCGTTCGGCGCGCACACCGACCGGGAGGGCCGGTTCGAGATCGAGGTCGATCTCGAGGGCGAGGGCCTCCTGTGCGTGAAACGCGCGGGACACGCCGCCTTCCACCGGCTGCTCGGCGCCATCCGGGGAGATGTCGGCCCCGTGGATGTCGCGCTCGAGCGCGGCAGCGGGGGGCGCATCCGCGTCCTGCGGAAGGGCGTGCCGGCGGAGGAGACCTCGATCTACATCTCGGACCTCGAGTTCCCGGAGCCGAGGCCCGCGTTCGAGCTCCACACCGATGCGGACGGCTACCTTCCGGCGGAGTGGCTCGTCGCGGGGCACCGGTACGCGGTGACGCTCGAAGGGGTCCCCGGCCGCGCCCGGGAGTTTCTGTGGAGCGGGCAGGCAGAGGTCGACGCCGCGTCCCTGCCGGAGACGCGGTAGCGATCAGCCGGCGCGGCGGACGCGGAGCTGGTCGATGCCCTCGCGGAGCTCGAGGCGGCGGCCGCAGTTGACGCAGTAGAAGTAGGTGCGCTTGCGCATCCGTACGCACAGGCGCCGCGTCGTCTTGCGGCACTGCTCGCCTGCGCAGTAGTAGTTGTTGCCCGTCATGGTGGTTCTCCCGACGCTGCGACTCAGGTTGTATCGACGCTCAGGGGCTCGGATTTAAGAGGACTGCGGTTCCCTCTTCGAATGCCGTGCCGCATGACGGGCACGCTGCGCCAACGAGGGGTAGAACAGGCCGGCGCCGGGGCCCATTTTATCGGCGACCTCGTGCAGGGTATCGGCGTAGCCGGGGAATGCGCGCGCCGCGAGACGGTCCGCGTTCAATTCCGTCACCTTCCCGAGCGGCGCCGCGGCCACGACGAACGGCACCGCGAGTACCCGGAAGAGGCCACGTGTCGCTTCCAAAAGGACACGGGCGGGACCGTCGGTGAGGGGCTCCCAGAAGAGGTCCCCTGCGGCAAAGTGCGCGATCTCGTGCGCAAGCACCGCTTCCCGGTGCCGCGGGGAGACCTCCTCGCCCAGCACGAGGCCGTACCCGCCGCGCGTCCGCACCGCGCCGGCGGTCCATCCCTGGACGGTCCGGACGTAGCGGGGCGGCGGGGCCCCCATCCTCTCCGCGGCGCGGGCCGCCGCCTCGACGGCCTCCGCGGGCGCCGGCGTGCCGTCCGGGGCGCGGCCACACGCCCGGAAGGAGAGGAGGAAGAGCGCCGCCGCGAGGGCGGCCGCGACGGGCCAGCCCAGGCCGAGGAGCAGCGGGGGCGCGGCGAAGAGGGCCGTGTTCGCGAGAAAGGAGAGCGCCCGGAGGAACGGGATCATTCTGCGGCGCCGAGGAGGGGCACGAAGCGGACTGCCGTGACATCCCTCCGTTCGAAGGCCTTGCCGCGGCGGCGGACGACGGAGAGCGTCTGCACCTCGCCCCCCACCGGGGCGACGAGCCGCCCGCCGTCGGCCAGCTGGTCGAGAAGCTCCTTCGGGATCCGCCGCGCCGCCGCAGCCGTGACGAGGATCGCGTCGAAGGGCGCCATCTCCTTCCAGCCGAGGCTGCCGTCGCCGAGGCGCGGGAACACGTTCCGGTAGTGCAGCCGGACGAGCGTCGCCGCCGCCGCGCGGAGCAGCGGCTCGACGAGCTCGATCGTGTAGACCCGTGCCGCGATCTCCGCGAGGACGGCCGCCTGGTAGCCGGACCCGGTCCCGACCTCGAGGACGCTCTCCTCCCCCTTGAGCTCCGCGAGCTCGGTCATGAGCGCGACGATATAGGGCTGGCTGATCGTCTGGCCGCGGCCGATGGGCAGCGGGCGGTCGTCGTAGGCGAGGTCGCGGAGCTCCTCGGGGACGAACTCGTGCCGCGGGACCGTGCGCATCGCGGAGACGACGAGGGGATCGGTGATGCCGCGGGCGACGATCTGGCGCTGGACCATCTCCAGGCGTTCGGCGCGCGGATCGCCCATATCCATCGTCATGGCGGCTATAACCGTGCGACATGTACGGTAGCGGCAGGTTGCCTGTGGCGGAAGGATCGGGGGGGGCTGCCGCCTTCGCCAAGGCTTCGGCTGGCAAGCCCGGGGGCGGGCACGGATGACGGCCGCCGTCGTCTGGGCCGTCGCGCTCGCCGCCCTGCTCCGCCAGGCGCTGGGCCTCCTCTGCCTCCTCCGCTACCTCGCCCGCGCCCGCGTGGCGTCGATCCCGAAGGGCGAGACGCCCGGGATCTCGCTCCTGAAGCCGCTCTACGGCGAGGATCCGGGGCTCCTTCCGAACCTCGAGGCCACGCTCCGGCAGAACTACCCGGACTTCGAGGTCCTCTTCCTCCACGAGCGGCCGGGTGACCCCGCCACGGCCGCGGCCGACGAGGCGATGCGCCGCGTGCCCGACGTGCCCGCCCGGCGGATCGAGGGACGCGACGCGGACGCGAGGAACCCGAAGGTCGCCGTCGTCCTCCGCGGCGAGGCGGTCGCGCGCCACGGGATCATCGCCGTCGCGGATTCCGACGTGCGGCCCGACCCGCTCTACCTCCGCGACGTCGCCAACGGCCTCGCGAAGGCGGACGCCGTCTCGTTCGTCCCTGTCGTCTTCGGGATGCGGGGCTTCTGGGCGCGGCTCGGCGGCCTTCTCTTCGACACCGAGGCCGTGCTCTCCGTGCTCCTCGGCCGCGGGCGCGTGATGACCGGCGCGACGATCGGGATCCGGCGCGAGGCGCTCGCGAGGGTCGGCGGCTTCCGCTCCGTCGCCGACCGGATCGCGGAGGACTACAGCATGGGCGTGCGCCTCCGGCGCGCCGGGTGCCGCCTCGCGCTGGCGCGCCGGGCCGCGCGTCTCTACGCGCCGGGAGGCGGTTTCCGCGAGACCGGCCGCCTCGCGCTCCGCTGGACGCGCACCGTGCGCTCGTCGGCGCCGCTGCTCTACGCGCTCGCGCTGCCCCTCTCCGCGGCACCTCTCCTCCTCCTCCTCCGGGGGGGCGCGCCCGCGCTCGCGGCGCTCGCGTTCCACACGGCCATCCGCGCGGCGGTCGCACTCCTCGTGGACTTCCGCTTCTGCTGGGACCGCTCGCTCGTCCGGGCGCTCCCCCTGCTCCCGCTCCTCTGGATCCTCGAGCCGCTGAACCTCGTCCTCGGCCTCTTCGGCTCGAGTGTCGACTGGCGCGGCCGTCGGTACCGGGTCCGGGGCGGACGTGCTACGCTCCTTCCCCGATGAGCCGCCCGGTCACGTACGGCACCTACCTCGGCCTCGACAAGATCCTCGGCGCGCAGGAGCCGCCGGGCCTCGACGGGCGTCCCCGCCCGATCGCGCACCACGACGAGATGCTCTTCCTCATCGTGCACCAGGCCTACGAGCTCTGGTTCAAGCAGGTGCTCCACGAGCTGACGCTCGCGCGCGACCTGCTGGCGCAGGATCCGGTGCCCGAGCCCGACATCATGCGCGTCGTGATGGCGCTCCACCGCGTGCACGAGATCCAGAAGATCTTCGTGGCGCAGCTCGGCGTCCTCGAGACGATGAACCCCGCGGACTTCCTCGCGTTCCGCGACGCGCTCGGCAACGCCTCGGGGTTCCAGTCGATGCAGTTCCGGGAGCTGGAGCTGCTCGCGGGCCTCAAGGACGACGTGCGGTACGAGTACGAGGGCCGGTCGTTCGAGCGCCGGTTCGAGGCCGCGGACGTGGAGCGGTTCGCGGCGATCCGCGCCGCGCCGACGCTCCGCGACGTGCTCGCGCGATGGCTCGCGCGGACGCCGCTTGAGCCCGGGTTCGACGGGACGTACCTGCGGGCCTTCGAGGCGTACGTGAAGTCGCAGCGCGACCTCCATGCCGCGAACCCGCAGCTCGCGGGCGCGGAACGCGACGCGACGCTCAGGCGCCTCGACGACTATCTCGCACAGGGGCGCGCGTTCCTCGCGGGTCCCGAGGCGAACGTGCGCGCCGCGTGCCTCTTCATCGCGGCCTACCGGGAGGAGCCGCTGCTGCACTGGCCGAACCGGCTGCTCGACTCGCTGCTCGAGTTCGAGGAGCTCTGGCGGCTCTGGCGGTTCCGCCACGCGCGGATGGTCGAGCGGATGATCGGGCTGCGCGTCGGAACCGGCGGATCGAGCGGCGTCGACTACCTCGACAAGACCGCCGGCAACCGCTACCGCATCTTCACCTTCATCCTCGAGTCCCGGTCGTTCCTCGTGCCGCGGCGCCTGCTGCCGGACTTGCAGGACCGGGGCCGCTACGGCTACGCCCGAGCCTGACCCCCCTCCAAGACGGCAGGGAGATCGCAACTCGTTGCCGCTGAACGGCTTGCGGCGGCATGACGCGGCATCCGGCATAGGGGCCTCGAGAAGCCCCGCTCCGGCCGATGGGACCGAGGACCGGCGCGCCCGACGGGCCGCGGCCGCGGCACGAGCGACGGCCGCGGCACGAGCGACGGCCGCCGGCGACGGCGCGATGGCGGCCCGCGACGGCGCGACGGCCGGCATCCCGGGCCTCCCCTAACCTCCGTAAGGCGGACCCGCGGCTTCAGCGCGGCGCGCCGACGTGCCGATGGGGAGGCGTCACGGGTGCTCCGGACGAATCGGGACTGGTAAGGAGCCCGGTTGCGGAGCGCGCCCGGCTGGCGGGAAACTGAGAGGAGATTCTCGAATGAAGCGCATCGGAACGGCGTTCCTCGCGCTCGGGCTCGTCGCGATGGGCGCGGGTTGCGCGAGCCAGGCCTACAACAACGCGATCTTCGCGCGCGCGGCCACGCTGCAGACCTCGCCCGACTACGTGATCGGCGAGGGCGACAACCTCACGATCATGGTGCTCGGCGAGGAGGGGCTCGAGACGACGAACCGGGTGCGCCCCGACGGGAAGATGACCTTCCCCGGCCACGGCGACATCGTCGTCACGGGCAAGACGACGGAGCAGGTGCGCGACGAGCTGCAGGAGGGCTTCCGCGCGACCCTCGGCCTCAAGAGCCCGCGGGTCTACGTCGCGGTGAACTCCTTCGACTCGAAGGCCGTGACGATCCTCGGCGAGGTCGCGGTCTCCGGCCGCTTCCCGTACACGGGCCAGATGCGCGTGGCGGACCTCGTCGGTCTCGCGCGCGGCCAGACGATCTACGCCTCGAGCAACCGCGCGCTGCTCTTCCGCGAGGTGGACGGCGCGACGAAGATGTACCACGTCGAGCTGAAGAAGTTCTTCTCGGAGGGCGACTTCTCGACGAACTTCTTCCTGCGGCCGGGCGACATCCTCTACGTGCCGACGAACGGCTTCCGCGTGGTCGGCAACCAGATCCGCACGTGGCTCGACCCGTTCGCCGCGATGTTCGACACCGTCGGCCTCGGCAACTCGACCGTCAGCTACTTCATCGCCCCGTAAGGGCGGCGTTTCCATTCGAGACATCGGGAGGGCAGCCCGCGCAGGCGGGCGCCCTCCTCGTTTCGATCCGCCCTCCCGCGCGCCCGCCTCAAGTCCCGGCCGCCCGCGCGCCGAAGGGGAAGCGGGCAAGGACACCATGGCCGCTTCAGCCGCTCGCACCGCACGGGCGGCGGCGGCGCGCGACCTCCGGGACACCGTGACCGTCGGGTCCCTCGAGATCGACCGCGCCCCCGTCACCAACCGCCGCTACGCCGTCTTCGTCGCCGCGACGGACCACCGCCCCCCCGCCTCGTGGCCGAAGGGCGAGTGCCCGGCCGGCAAGCTCGACCATCCCGTCACGGGCGTGGACTTCTTCGACGCGCTGGCGTTCGCGCTCTGGGCGGACGGCTCGCTGCCGACCGAGGAGCAGTGGATCGAGGCCGCCGGGCTTTCCGAGCCCTCCGCGTACGTGTGGGGCGACTTCTTCGACTCCAGGCGATGCAACACCGCGAAGAGCGGGATCAAGGGGACGACGCCCGTGGGCGCCTACCGCGACGGCACGGCGCCGAGCGGCTGCGTCGACCTCTGCGGGAACGTCTGGGAGATGACGTGCACCGCGTTCGAGGGCGACAGCGACTCCATCATCGTGAAAGGCGGCTCCTTTTCCGACCTTCCCGCCCACGCGCGGCTCGACACCCAGTTCCGCACGCGCGTGAACAAGGGGAGCGCCTCGGTCGGGTTCCGTCTCGTCTACAACGTCCCGGGGTTCCTCCCCCACTTCCTCGACCGCGAGCTGCTCGACCAGTGCATCTCGTTCCGCAGGGGTGACGCGCCGCACTTCGACGCGGCCGGGGACACGTCGGAATTCGAGGCGATCGTCGAATCGCTCCGGAAGACGGCCGGCCCCCACCTCGCGAAGCTCGAGGCGCAGGCGCGCGCGGCCCTCATCGGTTCCGACACGGGCTCGCCGGCCCCCGCCGCCCCCCCGCTCCTGCGCCGGCTCCGCGCTGCCGCGAAGGAGATCGGCGCCTCCGCCTTCTTCCGGAAGATCATGCCGGTCACGCGCGTCTTCCTGCAGACCCGCGGCCGGTCGATCGTCGACCGCTTCCGCGCGGCTCGCGCCGAGGCGCGCCGCCCCCGCCGCGGCGCCCCGCTCCGGCAGGCGCTGCACCGGGCCCTTGCGACGCTCTTCCCCGACCGCGGCCGCGCGCTGCGCGCGCGCGTCCGGGACGCGGCGTCGCGGCTGCTGAAGCGGGGCGCCGCGGGCACGCGAGTGGTCCGCCCCCCGCGGGCCCAGAGCGGCGCCGCGCCGACGGTCCGCGTGCGCGTCCGCGGAAAGCCGCCGCCGCCGATGAAGCCCTCGATGACGCGCCGCGTCCTCCGGAGCCCCGGCCGCGTCTTCGTGCTCCTCTGCATCTTCGCGGGGTGCGTGCTCGGCCTCGTCGGCACGAGGATGCGCGGCGGCGAGGAGGAGGCCCGCGCGCGCCCGGAGGCCCGTCCGGCCGCCAAGGCGGAGCCCAGGACGCCCGCGGCCCCGCCCCCCCCCGCGGCCTCCGCCGCGCCCCCCCCCGCCGCGTCGCCCGTCGCGAAGGAGGTCCCGTCCGTGACGAGGGAGCTCTCGCCCGAGGACGTGCAGGTCGTGATGAAGCGGCTCACCGGCGGCCGGCCGCAGGAGCGGGAGGAGGCGGAGCGCTTCCTCGTCTGGCACCGCGCGGAGACCGCCGCGATCGTCCGCTCGGCGCTCACGGTCGAGCAGCAGCCGGCGCTGCGCGCCGCGCTCGAATACGTGGCGGCGGCGATCGAGGAGGAGGAGCGCCCGCGCGCCGACGTGCCGACGGTCGTCTCCTCGCCGCCGCGAAAGGGCCTCGTGCTCTTCACGCCGTCCCTGGACGCCGCGGCAGAGATCGCGATGGTGCGCCGGACGGGACGCGCGGAGAGCGTCGAGGTCACCGTGGTCCTCGCGGGAGAGGGCGATGCCGGCCGCCTCGCGCAGACGTACGGCAAGGAGCTCGGCGACGTGCGGCTCTACGTCGATGCCGACGGCTCGCTCCGAAAGAAGCTGCGCCTCGAGCGCACGCCGGCCGTGGTCGGGCTGCGCGGGGACGGGAAGGTGGCGGGGATCGCGTACGGCCGCGTGCAGCGGTCGCACCTCGCGGACCTCGCGATGAAGCTCAGAGGGCGCTGAGCGCCACGGCCGCGAGCGCGCCGAAGGCCGTCGCGAGGAGGTTCGTCAGGTCGTTGCCGTGCCGTCCGAGGCGCGGCTGCACCCACCGCCCGAGCGCGCTGTCGGCGAGGTTGCCGAGGAGCCCGGCGGCGGCCACGGCCGCGAAGAGCCTCCCGGGAAGCGTGCCCGCCGCCGGCACGAGCGGCGCGGCGAAGGCACCCGCGGCGGTTCCGATCCACGTCATCCCGCCGTCGGATCCGGGGGGGCACGGGGGACCGAGGAGGAGCATGCGCGGGCTCCTCCCGAGGCGCTGCCCGACCTCGCCCGCGACGGTGTCGGAGAGCGCCGCCGCGAGCGCGCCGGCGAACGCGGCCGCGCCCCATCCGTGGCCCGCCGCGGCGAAGAGGGCGGCCGCCGCGGCGACGCCGCCGTTGGAAAGGACCTGGATCGCGCCGCGGCCGCGCCGCTCGCGCGCGGTGACCGCGGTGCCGACGACGAGGAGCGTCGCAAGCATCGCGATCCCCTTCCAGCCGAACCCCCAGGCGGCGGCCGCCCCGACGACGACCCCCGACCACGTGCCCGAGGCGGAGGTCGCCCGCGTCATGTACGCGAGCGCGGCGCACGCCGCGACGAGGAGCAGCGGCAGGTAGCCGTCCGCGGGCGGCAGCGGGTGGAGCCACGCGGCGAGTGCGGCCGCGGCGGCGCCGGCGATCCGGAGGTTGTCGTCGCCCTTCGCCGGGAACGCCTCCGCCGCGGCGCCGACGACCCCCGCGGAGAGCGCGGGAAGGAGGGCGCCGGGGACCTCCATCCAGCGGAGGACGGCGTAGCACGCGACCGTGCCCGCGACGGCGCCCGCGAGGGCCCCGGCGAGCGATTTCGAGGGGTTCCAGGGGACGGGCGGACGCCGGAGGCGCGAGCCGACCGCCGCGGCGACCGGGTCGGCGGCGGCGAGGACGGCCCACGCCCCCGCCGCGATCTCGAGGGGCACGAAGAGGATGAGCGCGAGGACGGACAGGGGGTAGGTGGTGAGCCCTCCCCACCGCCCCTCCCCTTCCCGCCGGTAGGCGCGATCGAGGCCGAGCGCGGGCGCCACGGCCGCGTTGTAGACGAGCGCCCCGGCCGCGAGCAGGGCCCCCCAGAAGGCGCCGAGCGGCCCAAGGAGGAACGCGCAGCCGCCCGCGAGGAAGTGGACGAAGCGACGCACGCCGTCGGAACGGTTTGACAAATGGGGCGCGCCGCTCAACAATCCACCCTCCCTCCGGATCATACAAGGCATGAGCCAGGGACTGGACCTCCCGCAGGCAGGGTTCCGCGCGCCGCGGGTTCCCCTCGATCTGCGTTGCGTGATGCTCGGCGCTGCCGCCTGGCTCGCGGTGCGCGGGTTGGACCTCCTCCTCGCGTGGGGGTTCCGCGTGACGAGGCCTGTCGCGCAGCTCGTGGACCTCGTCGCGGACCAGATCGCGCAGGTGGCATTCATCGGCCCGGCGTTCCGGATGGGCATGACCGCCCTCTGGGGGGAGCAGGAGTTCGCCCTCGCGTGGTGGGAGACGGTCGTGACGGCGCTCCTCTTCCTCGCCGTCTGGTCCTTCTTCGGCGCCGCGATCCTCCGCACGGCGGCGCTGAAGCTCACCCGGGAGGAGCCGCTGAGCCTCCGCGAGGCGCTGAAGTTCGGGGGGAAGAACGGCCCCTCCTTCCTCCTCGCACCCGTCCTCGTCGTCGCGTTCGCCCTCTTCTTCGTCGCCTGCAACGCGCTCGCGGGCCTCCTGATGAGCATCCCGCTCGTCGGCTCGTCCCTGCTCGCGCTCTTCCTCTTCCCGCTCGTTCTCGTCTCGTCGCTGCTCGTCGTCCTCGCGGTGCTCGGCGGCTTCGTCGGGCTGCCGCTCATGTGGGCGGGGATCGCGATCGAGCAGAACGGCCCGCTCGAGGCGCTCTCGCGGTCGTTCAGCTACATCTTCGCCCGCCCGTTCCGTTTCTTTTTCGGGTACTTCCTCGTCTTCGTCGTGATGACCGTGGTCGTCGTGGCCGGCAGCCACTTCGAGCGGACCGTCAAGGAGACGGTGAAGCTGGGCGTCTGGAACGACAACCTCGACACCCTGATCTCCCAGAAGCCGGGGGAGCCGGACGTCCTCATGGACGCGTTCAAGAAGGCCGACCGCCCGCAGCTCGAGGAGGACGGGATCGGGAACCTCCGGAACATCGAGCGCGCCGAGTGGACCGAGTACGTCGGCTTCTTCTGGATGTGGTTCTGCCTCTCGGCGTTCCTGCTCGGCATCCACGGCTACGCGCTCTACCTCTTCCTCGGCGGCACCGTGTCGCTCTACCTCCAGCTCCGGCGCGAGGTCGACGGGACCGAGGAGGAGGAGATCTACCCCGAGAGCGAGGCCGACGCGGCGCCCGTGGGCGAGGCGCGCTGGGTCGGGACCGCGGCGAAGGAAGACCCGCCCCCCGCCGCGGGCGGCGGCGGCGCGAGCGCCGGGTAGGCCCCGTGGACCTGACCCGCGCCCGGATCCGGCCGGCGCGCACGCCGGAGGAGGTCGCGCGCGTGGCGGACTTCCTGAAGGCCCCCTTGGCGAGAGACATCGCGCTCGCGCACCCCGAGGAGCGCGGCGCCGTGCGGCTGTGCGAGATCGACGGACAGCTCGTCGCGGCGGTCGTCCTCGACCCGCGGCCGCTCCGGCTGCGCGGCGTCGCCGTCCCCTGCCTCCGCATCCTCGAGACCGGCGGCGAGGACGGCCGGCGGCGCTTCCGGCGCACGGGCGAGAAGGACCTCTTCCAGCTGGTGCTCGAGGAGGCGCTCGGCTACGCGTGGGTCCGGCGCTACCCGCTCGTCTTCGTGCACGGCGAGCTCGCGCTCTACCCCGCGCACGGGTTCGTGCCCTGCTTCTACCACCCGCGCGTGACGATCGACGTCGCGACGGCGCTGCAGCAGCCCGCCCCCTACCGCGTGCGCCACCTGAAGACCGAGGACGCGCGCCGGCTGCCCGCGCTCCACGCGCGGAACCTGCGCTCGAAGCCGCTGGTGTTCGCGAGCGGGGTCCCGCGGTTCCACCACTTCTGCGTCGAGGGGCCGGGCCGCGTGATCCGGGGCTACCTGAGCCTCGAGGTGAACGCGAACTCGACGTGGCAGCCGAAGCTTTTCGTGGCCGAGGTGGAGGTGGAGGACAGGAACGCCGCGCGCACCGTGCTCCGCCACTGCGCGGGCGAGGCGAGAAAGCTCGGCATCGCGGAGATGCACTTCCCGCTCGGGCCGAGCCACCCGTTCAGCCGCCTCTGCCTCGAGCTCGGCGGCCGGGCGGTGGTCCGCGGCATCTCGCACGACCCGTTCCGCGACGAGGAGATGCTCCACCTCGTGGACCCGCAGCGGCTCGTGGCGGAGCTGGGGCCGCACTTCCGGAAGCGCCTCGCGGGTCCGGCGCGCGGCGTCGAGGCGGCGATCCGCATCTCGACGACGGCGGGGACGTGGGCGCTCCGGATCGGCGCGGGCCAGGTCGTGTGCGTGGAGACGCAGCGTCCCGAGGGCGCGCAGCTGATCCCGCACTGGCAGCTGACGCAGCTCCTCGCGGGCTACCGCGCGGTGGGCGAGATCGACCCGCCGCTGCCGGACGGCGACGTGGAGGCGCTGAAGGCCGTGCTGCCGAAGTCGTGGCCCTACTCCTCGCCCGACCCCGACCACTGGGAGGACGTGCAGCCGCCCGACCCCTACTCCGCAGAGGCCGAGGCCGCGGTGAGAAGGACCGTCCTTCCCTGGTGCCCGAGCTGAGCTGAGACTGCGTCCAAGAGGTCCGGGCCGGGTGCGAACGGTTGAGGCCAGGGCTTGCGCCGCTCACGGCGCTCGTGCCGCGAGGCCAAGGGGGTCGGGGGGACGGGCTGCTCACGCGGCGCGAGCCTCCTTGCCGGCGAGGATCCACCGGCGGTCGTCCGCGCGCAGGTGTTCCCCAAGGTACGGGGGGGCGGCCGCCTCGGAGACGGCCTCGGGAAGAGGTCCCGCGGTCGGACCGGCGTCCGGCTCCACATCCGTGACAGGGCCGGAGCCGCGGCTCGGGGCCTCGGCCGGCGAGTCCGCCGCGGCGGTGGGCACTTCGGCCTTCCCGCCCGACTCCGCATCCGTGACGGCGGCGCCGTCGGCCGACGCGGGCGACTCCACATCGGTGACACCGACCCCGTCGGCCCACGCGCGCGACTCCACATCCGTGACGTCCTTCCCGGGGCCGGTCACGACGGACTCCACATCCGTGACAACGTCTGCGGGCGGAGGCCCCCTGCCCCCCGCGGCCCCCCTGTCCCCCCCGGCTGCGGCGCCCGCGGCCGCCGCGGGCTGCGCGGCCACCTCGGGCTGCGCGGCCGCCGCGGACTCCGCCCGCCGCACGTCGTCGTCGCCGACGGTGACCCATTCCTCAGTCGGCACGGCCTCGCCCGTCGCGAACTTCCAGTGGAGCCGCTCGCCCGCGCGGCCCGTCACCTCGAGGTACCCGAGGTGGATGCCGTGCAGGTGGTGCACCGCGCAGAGCGCGATCCCGTTCCAGG
>WYBS01000099.1 GCA_011525755.1 Planctomycetaceae bacterium | reverse complement strand
GCCGCGAGGACGAGGAGGATGGCGCCGATCCGCACCACCCGATGATACCGCCGCTACTTCGTGCCGGTCGCGAGCAGGTAGTCCTCCTCGGAGATCTCGTCGACGATCGAGTCCCGGATCGTCACCTGGGCCCCGGTCCCCGGGTCCTTCAGGTAGAGGAAGCCGCTCGTCCGGCCGCGGCGCAGCTCCCTCGTGTGGTAGACGGAGCCGGTCTCGAGGTCGGTCACGCGGTAGGGGACGTGGCTCCTGCACGCCGCGAGGGCGAGGAGGAGGGTCGCGAGGAGGCGCTTCATCGGAACGCGGCGCGGCGTCACTCGGCGCCGACGGCCTCCTTGTACTGGGCTTTCGTGAGCCGCTCGACCACGGAGGACTGCAGCGTGACCTTCGCGCGCGTGCGGGCGTCGGTGAACTCGGCGGCGCCCGAGTCCCGCTTGTCGACGTCCCTCGTGTAGTACACGTCGTGCGTGCGCGGGTCGGTCACGCGGTAGTAGCGGCCGCAGCCGGCGCCGAGAACGCAGAGGGCGAGCACGAGTGCGATCCGCCTCACGTGGCATCTCCTTGGGGCGGGGAGAGCATAACGGGAGCGCGGGACAGTCCAAAGCGGACGCGCGTTTCACCGCCCGCGGGGCCTCAGCCGCCGGGGGCAGGCCCGGACCGCGGGGCCGCGCCGCCGCCCGTGGCCGACAGCCGGGCCTCGAGGCGCGCGCGCACCTCCGGCCACTCGTCGGCGACGACGCTGAAGACGACCGTGTCGCGGACGCGGCCCCGGCTCGTCACCATGTGGCGGCGGAGGGTTCCCTCCTCCGTCGCCCCGATCCCCCGGATCGCCATCCGCGACGCGGCGTTGAGGACATCGGTCAGGAGCTCGACCCGGTTGAGGCGGAACGCCTCGAACGCGTGGCGGAGCATCAGGTACTTCGCCTCGACGTTGATCCCGGTGCGCTGCCACGGGCGCGCGATCCAGGTCCAGCCGATCTCGACGCGGCGGTCCTCGGGTTCGAAGTGCGCGAATCGCGTCGCGCCGACGATCCTCCCCGATGCCCGCTCCACGGTCGCGAACGGGAGGACGGTGCCCTCGGCCTGACGCTGCAGCGCGCGGTCGATGTAGGCGCGCATCCCCTCGGCGTCGTCGACGTGGCCCGCCGTCCAGCGCCAGATCCCCGGGTCGAGCCCGACGGCGCAGAGCGCCTCGTGATGGTCGCGCCGAAGGGGCTCGAGCCGGACGAGCCGGCCCTCGAGGGTCACGGGTTCGAGGCGCATGGGAGGCTATGCGAGGTTCCCGCCCTCCCCACGGCGCGCGGGCCCCTCTGCCGCCCGTCGGCTGCCGTGACACGTCGTGACGCGAGCGGTTGCAGCGGGCCGGTCACGCAAGGGGTATGCCTACGGGAGGAAGGACTTGGGGTTCTTGAGCTTTTGGGGGAGGTACTTGTCCATCACGTAGTTCAAGTCCCACTTCGCAAACGCCTGCTGCTCGGCGCGCACGCCCATCGAGAGCTGCTGCTTCACCGCCTTCTGCCACTTCGGCTGCATCTGGAAGAAGGGGTCGTTCTTGAGCGCGTCCTTCGCCCGCTTGATGTCCACGTCCTGGAGCTTGTGCGTCGCGTCCATCAGCTTGTGGTCGATGATGTCCTGCGGCGTCACGCCGAGGAACGTCGCCTGCGGAACGCAGAAGAAGCGGCTGATGTGCGCCGCGTTGCCGGAGCCGACCTTCAAGGTCCGGTAGATGTTCGCGAACGCGTAGGGGTCGCAGTCGGTGAACGCGTAGACGGGGAGGAAGGGCTTCCCGCGGTGTTCCGACAGGCGCCGGATGAAGCGGCGGGTCGCGCGCGTCGGCACGCCCGAGAGCTCCACGAGGATGCACTTCGCCTTGTTCCAGTACTTGTGGTAGTTGAGCCGCTGGAACACGCCGCCGGTCTCGATCGCGAGGATGAACTTCGCGTCGGTCCGGAACCGCAGATGCTCGACGCTCGAAGGGATCGAGTAGGCGCCCGACCCGAACTTCGTGCAGTCGATCTCGATTTCCGTGCCCGTCTCCGGGTCCGCGTCGATGACGACCAGCTCGCCCGCGACCGCGCCGCCGTGCTCCTCCGGGTAGAACCGCAGCTCCTCGCGCGACACGTTGTAGGTCGAGAAGAGCGCCTCGACGTCGTCCATCACGGCATCGGACTCCGTCTGCTCGTCGAAGCGCGCCTCGCCCCAGTTCTTCGACTGGTAGTACGCGTCTCTCTTCGTGGCGAAGTCGTTCCGCTCGACGAGCTCCTTGCTGAGCGCCATGAAGCGAAGCGTCTGCGCGAACGTCTTCACCGTGTTGTAGGTGAGCGTGCGCTCGATCTTCTGCTTGCCGATCTCGAAGTAGCCCTGCTTCTCGTCGTAGACGACGTTGCTGAGCGAGCGCGCGGGGAAGTCGAGCCGCGGGCTTCCGCGCTTCCCGATCGTCCCGTGGATCCCGCCGGCGACGTCCGTGATCTGGTCCATCACGAGCCCGTCGCGCAGCTTCTTGCCCTTGCGGGTCGTGGTCTTCTCCTGCTTCTTCTTCGCTGCCATGTGCCCCCGGACCCCCTGTTCTTCAGTTCACCTTGCGCGTCTTCTCGAGGATCGCCTTCAAGTCCGTGCAGGTCCTGTCGCGCTCCGCGTCGGAGAGCTTCAGGATCTGCTGGAGCGCGATGCCGATGTGCGGCAGGTACATCTCGATGTGGCTGCGCTTCCTGGCTTCGTCCAGGGCGCGGCGGTTCTTGTTCACGTGGATGCCCACGCGCCGGCCGCACTCCTGGAGCGCGAGCTTGATCTCCTTCAGGATCTCGTCGTAGCTTGCGACCGCCTCCTTCGCCTCCGACGTGAACGGCACCCAGACGCTCGCCATGTGGACGACGATCACGAGCGGCCCGATCGGCGGCGAGCCCTTCGGCTGCTGGAGGTTGTAGTTGCGCCACGAGGTCTGAACGACCGCCTTCGAGATCGCGCACGCGCCCGCCTGGTAGAGGAGCGGCACCCGGTTCGCGAAGCGGAGCACCTGCGCGGGCTCCTCCGCCGGCAGCTTCCCGCCGTAGGCGAGCGCCGCCTCGATCTGGAAGGGATTGCCGCGGTAGACGGTCGGCGGCCGGGTGGTCGACGTGTAGAACTCGGCCTCGAACTCCTTCCTGAGGCCCTCGACGAGCTGCTTCTCGCCGATCGGTGCCAAGCAGTCGGTCGGCGGCGCCATGAGCTTCGTCTGCTGGATCCCCTCGTAGAGGCGGTCGGCCTGGTCGCGCGCGATCGTCTTCGGGTGGTACCCCTCGCTGATCCCCGCGTGCTTGAGGATCTCGTTCGCCTTCTGCGAGCTCACGCGGCTGAAGTCCGTCTGGAGGAACCCCTTGACCGTGCGGCTCCCCGTGTCGCGCATCATGTTGATGAGGACGCCGAGCTCGACGCCGTACGGGTGCGGCTTGATCTCCTTCGCGGGCGCCGGCAGCTCCTTCGACGCGCGCTCGTGGACCGTCGTCGCGCCGTCCGGGTCCTTGAAGACGAACCGCGCGTGCGGGTTCGCGACCGCGGTCTCCTTCAGGTACTCGTCCACGCTCTTGCCGTGCTTCTGGTAGCGCCCCTCGATCTCGAGGACGACCTTCGTGCCCTGCGGCACCTCCTCCTTCTCGCCGATCTCCGCGTCGCGCGCCTCGGGCGCGTTCCTCGCGAGGTCGATGCCCACCCGGAACCGGTGCGGCTTGCTGCGCCCGGACGTCCGCGACGTGATCGTCGCCTGCTGGCCCGTCGTGAGCTGCGAGTAGAGCGCCGCGGCGCTGATGCCGATGCCCTGCTGCCCGCGGCTCATCCGCAGCCGGTGGAACTTCGACCCGTAGAGCAGCTTCCCGAAGATCTTCGGGATCTGCTCCTTCACGATGCCGGGGCCGTTGTCCTGCACGGAGACGATCAGCCGGTCGGCGCCCCCGAACCCCTTCTTCTTGCTGCCGTTGCCGCCCTCGAGGAGGAGCTGCTGGCCCTCCTTCTTCGCCGCGACGGGGGTGATCTCGACGTGGATCTCCGGCAGGATCCCCGCCTCCTCGCAGGCGTCCAGGGAGTTGTCCACCGCCTCGCGTACCGTGGTGAGGACCGCCTTGGCGGGGTTGTCGAAGCCGAGGAGGTGCCGGTTCTTCGCGAAGAACTCCGCGACGGAGATCTCGCGCTGCGTGGCCGCCATCTCCTCGGCGGTCGCGTACTTGGTCTTCCTGATCATGAATCTTTCCGATTCTAGTGGCGGGGTGCGACGGCTCCTTGCGCTTCTCCTCTTATTCGGCTGCGCGGGAGCGGGAAGGAGGGGGGCGGGGGGGGAGGAAACCGCCCCGATCGACGGCAGGCACATCGTCGTGAACGGGCGGCGCGTCGCTGCCGGCACGCGCGTCGTCCTCTGGACGGAGCCGGGCGGGTTCCGCACCAACGACTTCGGCACGCGCAAGGGCGAGGTGCGGCAGATCGTGCTCCACTACGACGCGGCGGGGACGTCGGCGCAGTGCTTCAAGGTGCTCGAGCGCCGCGGTCTCTCGGTGCACTTCATGGTGGACCTCGACGGAACGGTCTACCAGACGTGCGACACGAGTGTGCGCGCGTACCACGCGGGGAAGTTCAACGACGTCTCGGTCGGGATCGAGATCGCGAATGTGGGCGCGTACGCGGACCGCGCGGAGCTCGAGCGGCTCTGGCCGGTACCGCAGGGGGTCGCGCGGCCGCCGCACCTGCCGCCGCCCGCGCGCCCGGGGCCCCTGCGCGGCCGGATCCACGGGCGGGACCTCTGGCAGCAGGACTTCACGGAGGAGCAGTACGAGGCGCTCGGTGCGCTCGTGGCGGCGCTCTGCCGCGGGCTCGGGGTGCCGGCGGAGGCCCCGACGGGGAAGGGGGTCCTGCGCTCGCCCGAGGCGTGGCGGGGGATCCTCGGCCACTACCACCTGACGGCGCAGAAGACGGACCCCGGCCCGGCGTTCGACTGGGAGCGGTTCCTCGGCCTCGTGCGGCGAAACGGGCCCTGATCGGGGGTGGGGGCGGGGGGCCCCGCTTCGCCAGGGCCGCGGCGGGCAGGCCCGCCCGTGCCGGAGCTGAGGCGGGCACGGCCGGGAGGGCCGCGAGGTGGACACCGCCCGAAGGCGCGTTAGACTCTCGCGTTTCCGCTGCCAGGGTGGCGGAGTGGTCAATCGCACCAGACTGTAAATCTGGCGGCTTCGGCCTGCGGGGGTTCGAATCCCTCCCCTGGCACCATC
>WYBS01000098.1 GCA_011525755.1 Planctomycetaceae bacterium | reverse complement strand
CCGCGCAGAAGGAGAGGATCGAGCGCGAGGAGCGCGAGGCGAAGGCGCGTCTCCAGTACCTCGACGGGCTCCTGCTGCGCGCGGACGGCCGCACGGACCTCGCGGAGAAGGCATTCCGCGCGGTCGTCGACGGCTACGCGGGCACGCGCGCGAGCAAGCTCGCCGCGGCGGCGCTCGAGGGGAAGGACGCCGCGGACGTCGCCGAGGCCGAGGCGGCCGCCGCGAAGAGGAAGTGAGGGGGCTCCGGGGGCCGGACCGGCGCGCCCCCGGAGCCCCCAAGATCACCTCCGCCGCGAGAGCTCCTCGATCCGCTTCGCGGTCGCCTTCGCGGCGGGGCACTCCGCCTCGCCGCAGCAGTTGCCCGTCGCGCGGCGCTTCGCGTAGCGCCAGAGGAGCCACCCGGCCGCGAGGGCGACGAGCGCGTAGGCAAGGACCTGCTGGATCATTGGAACCCCAGCGCGAGGCCTCCCTGGTAGACGAGGAGGCTGCCGAAGTACGCGAGCACCGTCATGTATCCGAACATGAAAAGCGGCCAGCGCCAGGAGTTCGTCTCGCGCTTCACCACCGCCAGCGTGGACATGCACTGGCAGGCGAGCACGAAGAAGACCATCAGAGAGACCGCCGTGAGCCACGTGAACCGCCGGCCGCCGGGGCCCTCCGCCGCGCGGAGCTGGTCGCGGAGCGCCGTCGATGTCTCGTCCACCTCGCCCACCCCGTACACGACGCCGAGCGAGGAGACGAGCACCTCGCGCGCCGCGAACGACGAGATGATCCCGATGCCGATCCTCCAGTCGAAGCCGAGCGGCTCGATCGCGGGCTCGATCGCGCGGCCGAGGCGCCCCGCGAAGCTCTGGCGCACCTGCTCGCCCGCCTCGTCCGCGCGCACCTGCTCCTCGGGCTCCCCCGCGGCGAGCCGCGCCTCCGCGCGCTCCTTCACCTCGTCGCTGCGCGGGAAGTACGCGAGGAACCAGAGCACGATGCTGATCGCGAGGATGACGGTCCCCGCCTGCTTCACGAAGACGGCGCCGCGGTCGTAGACGGTGCGGGCGACGTCGCGCGGCGAGGGGACCTTGTAGCGCGGGAGCTCGAGGATGAAGGTCGAGACCTCGCCGCGGAAGAGCGTCTTCCGGAGCACGAAGGCCGCGAGCAGCGCCACGCCGACCGAGAGCGCGTACATCGAGAGGAGCGTGATCGACTGCCACCCTTCCGGGATGAACGCGCCGATCATCAGCGCGTACACCGGCAGCCGCGCGCTGCACGACATCAGCGGCGCGACGAGGATCGTGACCATGCGGTCGCGGCGGCTCTCGATCGTGCGCGTCGCCATGATGCCCGGGATCGCGCAGGCGAACGAGCTCATCAGCGGGATGAACGCCTTCCCGTGGAGCCCCACGCCGCGCATGACGCGGTCCACGAGGAACGCCGCGCGCGAGAGGTACCCGATGTCGTCGAGGATCGTGAGGAAGAGGAAGAGCAGGCAGATCTGGGGCAGGAACACGAGGATGTTGCCCGCGCCCGCGATCGCGCCGTCCACGACGAGGTCGGTCAGGAGGCCGGGGCCGAGGAGGCCCGAGACCGCGCCGCCGAGCCACCCGGTGCCCGCCTCGATCCAGCCCATGAAGGGCTCTGCCCACGCGTAGACCGCCTGGAAGATCAGGCCCATGATGGCGAGGTAGATGAGGGGGCCGAGGACGCGGTGCGTGAGCACGCGGTCGATGCGCTCGGAACGGGAGGGGCCCGGGGAGGGGGCCACGCGCCGCACGCGCCGCGCGACGTCGTTGCTGAGCGCGTACCGGCACTCGGCCTCGGCCGCCTCGCGATCGATGCCCGCCGCGGCGAGCCGCGCCCGCGCGTCGCGAACCGCGGCGAGGAGCGCCGTCCCGCCGCGCGCGAACGACGGGTCGTCGTCCTCGGCGTCGACGAAGAGACGCACCGCCTCGCCCTCGACCGCCTCGGGCGGCACGATCGCGGCCTTGGCGACCGCCTCGCGCACGGATGCGAGCGTCTCCTCGCCCGCCGCCGGGAACCGCCACGTCCGCCCGGCGGCCCGCCGCGCGCGTGCGATCGCCTCCCGGAGCGCGGGCAGGTTCCTGCCCGTGCGCCCGACGACGGGGACCACCGGGAGGCCGAGCGCCTCCTCGAGCGCCGCCGCGTCCACCGGGATGCCCGACCGCTCGGCGACGTCCACCATGCTGAGCGCCACGCAGACGGGCATGCCCGTCTCCATGAGCTGCGTGAGGAAGAAGAGGTTCCTCTCGAGGTTCGTCGCGTCCACGACGGCGAGGATGACGTCGGGCCGCGGTACGCCGGGCTCGAGCCCGAGCAGGACGTCGCGGGCGATGCGCTCGTCCTCCGCGCGGGCGTGGAGGCTGTAGCAGCCGGGCAGGTCGACGAGCAGCGCGCGCCCCCCCGGCAGCGCCATCTCCGCCTCGATGCGCTCGACCGTGACGCCGGGGTAGTTCGCGACCTTGTGGCGAAGCCCGGTCAGGCCGTTGAAGATCGACGTCTTCCCGCTGTTCGGGTTGCCGGCCAGGGCGACGCGGAGAGGGCGCGCGGAAAGGGGCGTCTCAAGCGGGCTCGACAAGGATCGCGTGCGCCTCCGACAGCCGCAGGGAGACGTGGTAGCCGTGGAGTTCGACCTCCATGGGATCTCCGAGCGGCGCGAGGCGGACGACCCTCAACGAGGTGCCCGGGACAAAGCCCATCTCGAGGAGGCGACGGCGCGCTCCGTTCTCCGCGGCGATGACCTTGACGGTGGCTCGCGCGCCGGGCGCGATCCGGTCGAGCCCGGTCGGGGGGACAGGGGGCGCCGGGGGCAGGGGGAGCTTCGAGGTGACCTTCATCGATCGACTTTGAGATTCAGTCTCAGGCACAGGATAACCCTCTCGCCATGGCCACGCAAGACGGCGGGGGTCCGCTGGGGCTGCCGGCGCGGGGAAACCCGCGCTTTCGGCCACCGCGGCGGCCCCCGACGCTCTTTCCGGCCCCTTCGCAAAGAGGTTGCCGGACGAGGAGCCCCCCGGCCCCCGGGCCCCCCCCCGGCCCCCCGGATGCCCTCACTCGCGGGCGTTCGCCTGGAGATAGGAGAGGACAAGATCCCGCTCCTCGACCGAGAGCCGCGCCTTCCTCCCGTACTTCCGTACGTAGAAGGGCCACTCTCCCGCGCCGTAGGACGACGGCATGTAGAGCGCGTGGCATTTGTTGCAGGAGGTTTCATAGAGGATCCGCCCGCGCTGCTGCGGCGGAAGAGACGGGTCCAGGGGAGCCCGCTCTTTCACGGCCGTCGACGCGCACGCGGCGCCGAGGAGCAGGAGGAGAGCCGTTTTCAGAAGTACGTGGACCATGAGAAGGCGATGACGTCCGCGGACCCGCCGTCGAACCCGGTGAGCTCGCTGTCGACGAAGGTGTAGGAGATCTTGAAGACCGTGCGCTGCACGGGGCGGAAGCAGAAGCCGATCGTCACCTGCGTGATGTCGTCGCGGAGCACGGTCCCCTCGGTGCCATGGTTGAGGTCGAGCCCCTCGACGCGGACGACCAGCGTGAAGGTGGACTCCTGCGTGAGGAGCATGTGCTTGCCGCGCCACGTGGAGGGGAAGAAGTCGTAGGCGAGCTCCGCGTACCAGCCCGACTGCCTGCCCGGATCGGTCGGCAGGGCGGTCCCGGGCTGCTCGATCCGGAGCCACATGTACTCGCCCATGAACCGGAACCGGCCGCGCTTGACGAAGAGATCGACGCCCCAGCCGTAGTCGGCGAGATCGCTCCCGTCGTCCCATTCGCCGTAGGTGAACGACGTGCCGAACTCGAGGATGTCCACGAAGGAGAGCGGCGGCGTGACCACGACGCGGCCGAAGACCTGCTTGTTGTCGTTGTTGTCCGCACGGAAGCTCGGCCGCGCGTCGCGGACGCCGTTCGCCGTCGAGAACCCGTCGTGGAACCCCTGCACGAGCGCGACGTCGTAGTCGAGGAACCATCCGCTGTCGCCCAGGTCGAACGAGCCGTCCACGGCGACGCCGGCCTGCTGCGCCGCGACGCTGCCGATGTAGCGCGAGACGAGCGGCCGGTCGGTGAGATCGTTCAGAGGGTCGTCGTGATAGAGGTTGTAGCGGCCCCAAGGCAGGAGGATCGCGCCCGCCACGAAGTTGAGCTTGTCCTCGACGATCTCGAAGCTCAGCTCGGCGAACTCGACGAGGATCTCGTTGCCGGAGAGGAAGTCGACGTCGGCGCCGCCCCCCTCGATCTCGATCTCGGTCTCGAACCTGATCCCGTCGGCGACGTCCGCCTGGATCTTCGGGACGAGCCGGTGCTGGTCGAAGACCCACGGGGAGCCGTCGCCGTTGTCGCGGAACTCGATCGTGAAGTAGCCGCCGACGCGGACGCGCTGCCCGTACATCGGGGTGCCGCCGACCGAGCCGGGCATGCGTTCGCGCGTCTCCGGCTCGGTCGCGGAGAGGTACTGCTCGACCGCGGACTCGAGGGTGACGGCGTCCTTCTCGCGAAGCCGCTCGACCTCCTGCTTGAGCTTCTCGATGGTCTCGCCCTGCTCACGCACGACCGCGTCGAGGTCCGGAGGAGCCTCCCCTTCCCCCGCTGCGGCGGGGATCGTGAAGAGCCAGAAGAGGTGGCCGATGAGCACCTTGCGCGGGAGGAGGCTCCCCCCCCGGCGGGAGATAGCGTTTCTCATGCCGTTTTTATATTCGATGTTGAGACTCAATATCAAGACCTGATGAGACTCAGTCGCAGGATTTTTCACATCCAGCCCCCCATGGGGGTTCTCTCGGCCGAACCGATGGAGGAAGGCCGAAGCGGGATGCTCCCGGGTGGAATCCCCCGCCCCGGGCTCCTCCCCGCTTGACTCCCGCGGCGGCGGCCCTAGGTTGGGGTGCCCTTGCCGATGTCCCAGACCCGCACCGTCCGCACGCGCCAGGAGATGGACCAGAAGTACTACGAGACGCTGGTCCAACTGATCCGCAGCCAAGGCTATCGCGAGCTCGCGGCGGCGACCGTCTTCGCCGAGGCGCTCCACCTCGTGCCCGGCCTCGCCTTCAAGAAGAAGGTCCTGCAGCACGTCAACGAGGAGATGGAGCACTTCGAGGTCTGCTGCGAGCTCTACCGGCAGATCGGCGCGGGCGACCTCGAGGTCGTCGCGAGCGCGATCCTCTCCGAGAGGAACCCGATCCCCCGGATCGAGTCGTTCCTCGAGCTCGGCATCGCGCAGTTCCTCTACGACCGCGCCTCGGCCTTCCAGCTCCGCGAGTACGAGAACTGCAGCTTCGACCCCTACTGCAGGATCGTCGGGAAGATCCTCGAGGAGGAGGAGGGGCACGAGAGCTTCGGGGCCGAGATCATGGTCGAGCACGGCCGCGACCCTGCGCAGCGCGCGCGGATGCAGGAGATCTTCAACAAGTGGCTCGCGGTGTCGCTCAAGTCGTTCGGCCGCCCGGGCACGCCCGGCAACCGGTACGCGATCTCCGTCGGCCTGAAGACCCGCGACAGCGCGGCGGTCGCGCAGGAGTACCTCGACGGGCTGCGGACGGTGATGCGGCTCTCCGGCATCGTCTTCCCGACCCGCGAGGAGCTGAAGCGGCTCGGCGTGGAGACCTCGCCCGACATCGACCTCAGGCTGTGAGCTTCTCGGCAAGGGGCTCGCTGCTCTTCTCGCCCCTCACGGTCCGCGGGCTCCGCCTCGAGAACCGCATCGTCCTCCCGGCCATGGTCACCCGCCTCTCCGGCGAGGACGGCCTCGTGAACGGCGACGTGCGCGACCGGTACCTGCGGTTCGCGAAGGGCGAGCCGGGCCTCATGGTGCTCGAGGCGATGGGCATCAACGAGACGAGGAGCGGACCGCTGCTGCGCGCGAGCCACGACCGCTTCGTGCCGGGGCTCAAGGACCTCGTGCGGGAGCTGCATGCCTCCTCCCCCACCAAGGTGGCCGCGCAGATCATCCACTTCCTGAAGATCAGCCGGAGCGGCTGGCGGCAGAGGGTGCAGGACCTCGACCGCAAGGCGATCGAGGGGGTCGTCGAGGCGTACGGCGACGCCGCGGCCCGCGTCCGGGATGCGGGATTCGACGGGGTGGAAATGCACATGGCGCATGCCTATACCCTCTCGTCATTCCTTTCGCGCATGAACGACCGGCGGGACGGGTTCGGCGGCGCGTCCGTCGAGAACCGGCTGCGCGTCCCCTCCATGGCGCTCGCCCGCGTGCGCGAGCGCGTGGGCCCCGACTACCCCGTAGGGATCCGCTTCGACGGCGAGGAGGCGATCAAGGACGGCTACAGCGTCGGCGACGCGTCTCTCTTCGCCGTGCGCTTCGCGCGTCTCGGCGCGGACTACGTCTCCGTCTCCGCGGGCGGGAAGTTCGAGGACGCGATCCACGTCGAGGGCGAGCCGCTCTACCCCTACACGGGCTACAGCGGCGACCGCTGCATGCCGGGCGCGGGCTACCCCGACGGACTCAACGTCTACCTCTCCGAGGGGATCCGGCACGCGCTCAAGGAGCGGGGCTGCCACGTCCCCGTGGTCGCCACCGGGAAGATCCGCACGCCGGAGCTCGCGGAGAAGATCCTCCGCGACGGGCGCGCCGACCTCATCGGCATGGCGCGCCAGCTCCTCGCGGACCCAGACTGGCCGAGGAAGGTGCGCGACGGGCATGCGGACACGGTCGTCCCCTGCGTCTACAACAACGTGTGCAAGGCGCTCGACGAGCGGTTCCACCGCGTGCGCTGCACGCTCTGGCGAAAGCACGACCTCCATGCCCCCGAAGCCCCCTCCGATCGCGCGCCGCCCGTGTGGCCCGCGGGGGCGCGCGTGACCGCGACGGGGCACCGGGGCGGCGTCCGGCTCGAATGGACCGCCGCCACCGACGACGGCGGCGTCTACGGGTACATGATCCTCCGGTCGGAGGCGGACGGCCCCTTCGTCCACGTCGACTCCGCGCGCGGGGTCTCGCTCCGCTTCGACGATCATTCGACGCTCGGCGGCACGCCCTACCGCTACGAGATCGTGGCCTACGACCTCGCGGGCAACCGCTCGCGCCCGCTCGGCCCCGTCGCGATCACGCCGGAGGCCCCCCATGGCTGAGTTCGCCCTCGTGACCGGCGGCGAGACCGGCATCGGCAAGGCGATCGTCGACCTCCTGCACGGGCGCGGCTACGAGGTGCGGAGCGTCTCGCGGCGCACGGGCACGGACCTGCTCGACCGCGCGGCGATTGACCGGCTGGTGAATAACCTGGCGCGAATTGACCTTTTGGTCAATAACGCGGGCATCGCCGAGTCCGCGCCCCTCGCGAAGACGACCGACGAGATGTGGGACCGCCATTTCGCGCTCGACGTGACGGCGCCGTTCCTCCTCTGCCGCGCGGCGCTCCCGCTCCTCCGGAAGTCGAAACGCGGCCGGATCATCAACATCGCCTCGACCGCGGGGCTCCGCGGCGCGCCCTACATCGCCGCCTACGCCGCGGCGAAGCACGCCCTCGTGGGCCTCTCCCGCGCGCTCGCGGCGGAGCTCAAGGGCGTCTCGGTCGACTGGGTCTGCCCGGGATTCGTGGACAGCGAGCTGACCGACCGCTCGGTCGCGCGCATCGCGAAGGAGACGGGGCTCGACCCCGCCGAGGCGAGCAGGCGGCTCGCGGCGATGAACCCCTGCGGCCGGCTGATCCGCCCCGACGAGGTCGCCGCGGCGGTCGGGACACTGCTCGACGAGCCCGGCACCGGCCGCGAGCTGGTCGTCGAGTAGTCGCCGCCGGCCCGCACGCGCCCGCCGACGCCGCCGAATGGGCGGCGGGAGTGCCGAGTAGAATCCCTCCCATGTCCAAGGCGCTCTGGAACACGGTTCGCGCCGTCCTGCTGCTGGCCGCCGTGCTCCTCTCGGGGATCGGCATCCTCTACGTGCTCGACATCGTCGGGAGCGACACGGCCAAGGACCTCGCGTGGAAGGCGATCCTCCTCTGCGGCGTCCTCGCGGCGGGGGCCGTCGCCGTCGTCCTGATCGGCGGCGCGCGCGGCGGCGGGCCGACGCAGCGGTAGACCCGGCCGGCACCCGGAGCGCGGCCACAAAGGGCGCCCTCCCGTGCGCCCTCGGGCCGGATCGGGTAAAACCGTGGCACGATGGCCGCGCCGTTCGATCTCTCCGTCTCCGAGGGCATCGGCACCGTCACGTTCAACCGGCCGAAGTCGCTCAACTCGCTCACGTTCGAGGTCTACCGGGAGCTCGTCCGCTTCTTCGAGGACTCGCGGCGGGACCCCGACCTGAAGGTCGTCGTCCTCACCGGCACCGGGAAGGGCTTCTGCAGCGGCGGCGACGTCTTCGAGATCATCGGCGAGCTCGTGAAGATGCCGATGAAGGGCGTCCTCGAGTTCGCGCGCATGACCGGCGACCTCGTGAAGGCGATCCGGCTCCTCGACCGGCCGGTGATCGCGGCGGTGAACGGCCTCGCCGCCGGCGCGGGCGCCGTGATCGCGCTCGCCTGCGACCTGCGCGTCTGCGCCGCCTCCGCCTCGTTCCGCTTCCTCTTCACGCACGTCGGCCTCACGGGCGCCGACATGGGCGCGGGCTACCTGCTGCCGAAGGTCGTCGGCCTCTCGAAGGCGAGCGAGCTCCTCCTGCTCGGCGACGCCGTAGATGCCGAGGCGGCCGCGCGGATCGGCCTCGCGAACCGCGTCGTCCCCGACGCCGGGCTCATGCCGGCGGCCATGGACTGGGCGAGGCGCCTCGCGGAGGGCCCGACGCTCGCGATCTCGATGACGAAACGCATGCTCCAGAACGAGCTCAACATGGATATCGTGACCGCGGTCGAGGCCGAGGCGCAGGCGCAGGCGCTGCTGCTCCAGGGAGAGGACCACAGGCACTTCTACGAGGCGTTCAAGGAGAAGCGCAAGCCGCGCTTCGAGGGGGCGTGATGGAGAGGGGCTCCGGGGACGAGGAACTCCGCGCGCGCGTCCGCGGGATCGTCGAGCGCCACGTCCTGCCCTTCGCGCGCGAGGCGGACGCGAGCCGGACCTTCCAGCGGGCGCCGCTCGAGGCGCTCGCGAAGGAGGGGCTCGTCGGCGCGCCGATCCCGCGCCAGTACGGCGGCCAGGGGATGACGAACGAGGAGTCGGTCATCATCTACGAGGAGGTCGGGAGGGCGTGCGCCGCGACGCGCGGCTTCCTCGCCGTGCAGGTGGGCCTCGTCGCGCAGTGCATCGCCGATTGGGGCACCGACGCGCAGAAGACGCACTGGCTGCCGCGCCTCTGCTCGCTCGACGCGATCGGCTGCTACGCGCTCACGGAGCCCGACGCGGGCTCCGACGTGACCGCGATCCAGACCGTCGCCAAGGGGAGGAAGCTCAGGGGCGAGAAGTGGTGGATCACCAACGGCACCGTCGCCGATGTCGCGATCGTCTTCGCCCGCACGGGCGAGGAGCGGCGCCGCGGCCTCTCGGCGTTCCTCGTCACGGACTTCGAGCGGGAGCGGATGAAGGACGCGGAGCTCGGCCACCGCGGCGCCGACCACGCGCACCTCCGATTCGAGGACGCGCCCGGGGAGCTGCTCGGCGACGAGGGCCAGGGGTTCGAGATCGCCATGAGCGCGCTCGACCACGGCCGGCTGGGCGTCGCCGCGGGCGCGGTCGGGATCCACGACGCGTGCCTCGACGAGTGCGTGAAGTTCGCGAGGAACCGGCGCCAGTTCGGGAAGCGGATCGGGGACTTCCAGCTGGTGCAGGGCGACCTCGCCGACATGGCGTGCGAGCTCGAGGCCTCGAGGCTCCTCTGCCGGGAGGCGGCGAGGAAGCAGGATGCCGGCGATGCCCTCGCCCACCGCTTCACGTCGATGGCCAAGCTCTTCTGCACCGAGGCGGCCGCCCGCGCCGCGGGCAAGGCGGTGGTGCTCCTCGGCGCCCGGGGCTACTTCAACCGGTTCCCGGTCGAGCGCCACTACCGGGACATCAAGGGGCTCGAGATCTACGAGGGCACGTCGCACATCCAGCGGCTGATCGTCGGCCGCGACCTCGTCGGGGAGGACGAGGAGAAGGAAGTCCTGCGGCTCCACGCGCGGCCTCCGCGGTCCCGCCGCGCGAGGACCGACGACACGCAGCCCCTGCCGATCGTGGACTTCCACCCCCCGCCGCGGCCCCCGAAGCCCCCCCCCACCAAGAGATGAACATGGATTCCCCCTACTGGAACCCCAAGAACGAGAAGATGCCGCGCGAGGAGCTGAAGGCGCTGCAGCTGCTGAAGCTCCGGCGCATGTGCGAGTGGGCGGAGGCGGAGTCCGACTTCCACAGGAGGAGGTTCGCGCAGGCGAAGTTCAAGCCGGAGCAGCTGAGGTCGCTCGACGACCTGCGCAGGATCCCGATCATGACGCGCGCGGAGTGGATGGACTGCCAGGCGGAGAAGCCGCTCTTCGGCGACCTCGTGACCGCGCCGCGCGAGAACGCGATCCGCTACCACCTCACGTCCGGCACGAGCGGGCGGCAGCCGCTGCGCGTGCTCGACTCGATGAAGGACTGGGAGTGGATCGCGGAGATGTGGTGCTACGGGTTCTGGGGCTTCGGCGTGCGGCCGCAGGACACGGTCTTCTTCGCGTTCAGCTACGGCTCGTTCATCGGGTTCTGGGGCGCGCACTACTGCTGCGAAAAGCTCGGCGCGCTCGTGCTGCCGTCGGGCAACATGACCACCGAGAACCGCGTGAAGCAGATCGTCGAGATGGAGGCGACGACCGTGTGCGCCACGCCGACCTACGCGCTGCGGATGGCCCACACCGCGCGCGAGATGGGGATCGACCTCCCGTCGAGCCGCGTGAACAAGCTGATCGTCTCCGGCGAGCCCGCGGGCTCGATCCCCGCGGTGAAGCGGATGCTCGAGCAGCAGTGGGGAGCGAAGTGCGGCGACACGGCGGGCATGACGGAGATCGGCACGATCATGATCTTCGAGTGCTCGCACCAGCCCGGCGGCACGCACATCCTCGAGGACAACTTCATCGAGGAGGTCGTCGATCCCAGGACGATGGAGGTGAAGGGGTACGGGGAAGAGGGGGAGCGGATCGTCACGAGCTTCGGGAGGGGCTTCATCCCGCTGCTGCGCTACCGGACGGGCGATCTCGTGATGCGGATGCCGTGGAACAAGTGCTCGTGCGGGCGCACGTTCGACTGGTACGAGGGGGGGATCCGGGGGCGGACGGACGACATGAAGGCGATCCGCGGCACGAACGTCTACCCCCGCGCGGTGGAGTCGATCGTGCGGGAGTGCCCTGAGATCGACGAGTTCCAGATCGTCCTCTGGCGCAAGGACAACGTGCAGGACGAGATCACGGTGAAGATCGAGGTGAAGCCCGGGTTCGAGGAGCGGACGGCGGAGCTCCTGCCGCGGCTCGGGAAGGACCTCGCGGCGGCGCACGAGGGATTGCGCTTCAACGTGGAGTGCGTGGCGCACGGCACGCTGCCGCGCTACGAGCTGAAGGCGAAGCGGCTGAAGGACGAACGGGAGTACAAGTGATGGACCTCCTGGGCCACGAGACGACCGACGTCGAGCGCGAGCTCCTGCGCGTCTACGGCGACCTGAAGAAGCTCGCGGGCCGCGACGACGTGCCCCCGTGCGTGCAGCGCAACGTGAGAAAGGCGCTCGCCTGCCTCTGGCAGGTGACGAACGACCTCGACCTCACGTTCGAGCAGCTGCGCGACCTAGGGGTGTAGCCCCGCGGCGCCGGTCAAAGAGCCATCTCCGAACGGCATCGCCGTCACCTGGTCTCGCGTCGCCAACGCGCCCGCCCGGTCTCGAGGGCGTACTCCCACGGCTGGAGATCGGGGGGCTTGACTCCCAGGTCCTTCAAGCCCGCGCGGATCTGCTCGCGGTGGGCGTAGGCGTGATGGAGCGCCTGCGCGACGACCACGCTGGCACTGCACTCGTAGGCTTCCGCGTCCAGCACGAGCAGGCGCTCCGGGTCGAGCGGCTCGGCGAGGAGCTGTTCCCAGAGACGCGCCGTCTCTTTCGCACGCGCCTCGATCTGGTCGAGGTCGCCGCTGTCGCCGTGGGCCGCCCACGCGGGGCGGACGCCCACGAGCGTGGCTGCGTACTCGGCGTCCGCGAGGACGACGTGGTTGAGGGTGGCGAGGATGCTGCCGAAGCCGCGCGCGGGCCGCTGGAGCTGCTCGGGAGACAGGGACCGGCAGGCCGCGATGAGCGTCCTCGTCGCCCACGCGCTGTGCCGGAACGCCTCGCGCAAGGTGTCGTTCATCCTCTCCGCTCCCCGCCGGGCCCGGCGAACAGACTGCCCATGACGTCACTGCCGCAGGATCTTCTCCATCGCCTTTCCCTTGGCGAGCTCATCGATCAGCTTGTCCATGTAGCGCACGTTCCGCATCAGCGGATCCTCGATCTCTTCCACGCGGACACCGCACACCACGCCCTTGATGAGCGAGCTCTTCGGATGGATGGCCGGGGCTTGAGCGAAGAACGCCTCGAGGTCGCTCTCCTGTCCGATCTGCTGCCGCAGTCCCGCCTGGTCGTAGCCCGTCAACCAGCAGATGATCCGGTCCACTTCTTCCTTCGTACGGTTCTTGCGCTCCGCCTTCTGAACATACAGCGGATAGATCTTCGAGAACTTCATCGCGAAGATGTCATGCTTGGGCATCGTCATTCCTCCTGCGGCTGTCCTCCGCGCGCCCACGCTTGCCGCGCAACCGCGAGCGGCGAACCCCGACCCATGCTATCGCACGCGCCGCTCGAGCGCGTGCGGGGTCGCTGCCCATCCCGCCCGTGCCGATGCCCTCACATCCTTCGCGATGCCGCGTTCTCCGCGACCCGCGTCTTCACGATCCGCCGCACCAGCGCGGCCGGGAGCGGCCCGTCCGGCGTGAAGCGGATCGTGCCCTTGCTGGTGCTGAAGCCCTTGAGCGCCGCCTTGAACGCCGCGACCGTCGTGCCGTTCATCGGG
>WYBS01000097.1 GCA_011525755.1 Planctomycetaceae bacterium | reverse complement strand
CTCGAGGAGCGGTTCGCGTACCTCGACTACGGAAGGGTCGACCTCCCGACCGCGCCGAAGCGGGGGATGCCACGCTCGGACTTCGCGCTCGAGGTGCAGAAGGTGATGGCGCGCTTCATCGACGGCCACGCGGACGTCTCCGACCTGCCGCGCAGCCGCGCGTTCCTCCCGTTCCTCGTCGAGTCGGCGCAGGACCGCTTCGTCGCGTTCCGGCCCGACCGGCGCGGCTTCGTCGAGGACGGGTTCCCGTGGATCGAGTCGATCGACGGCCGCCCCATGCACGAGTGGGTGAGGAAGCTCGCCGTCGTCGTCCCCCAAGGCTCCCCCTCCTACACCACGCGCAACGCGCTGCGGTGGCTCCGCGAGATCGACCTCTGCCGGAGGATCGCCGGCGACCGCGCGCGCGACGACCTGGAAGTCGTCCTCTCCGACGGGACGAAGCGGAGGAAGCTCACGCTCGACCTCGCGCGCAGGAAGCCGATCTACGGCCCGTGGCCGCGCCCGCGCCGGCCGGGGATCGACGGCGACGTCGGCTACCTCCCGATCCCGGAGATGGACGACGACGCCGCGCGCCGCGTGCGCGAGTGGATGCCGCGGTTCGCGAAGGAGACGAAAGGCCTCGTGATCGACGTGCGCGGCAACGGCGGCGGCACGCGCGAGGCGCTGCTCGCGCTCCATCCGTGGCTCTCGGCCGACGCGCGCGTCGGGAGCGTCGCGAAGCACCGGTTCGCGTTCCCGGAGGACCACCTCGACGCGCGCTTCATGTCCCGCGCGGACGACCCGCGGCTCTCCGACGCCGAACGCGCGCTGGCGAAGGCGTTCCTCGCGACGTTCCGGCCCGAGTGGGAGCCACCCAAGGCGAAGTTCAGCGAGTGGCACGTCCTCGTGCTGAAGGGAGGGGGCGCGGGGGAGGGGTACGCGGGCAAGGTCGTCGTCCTGATGGACGACCGCTGCTTCTCGGCGACCGACATCTTCCTCGGCGCGCTCAAGGGGCTCCCGAACGTGACGCTTCTGGGCCGGCCGAGCGGCGGCGGCAGCGGGTTCGCGCAGCGGTTCACGCTGCCGCGCTCGGGCATCGAGGTCCGCTGCGCGTCGATGGCGTCGTTCACGCCTGAAGGGCGGCTCTACGACCTCAAGGGGATCGAGCCCGACGTCGCGATCGAGCCCCAGCCGGCGTACTTCGTCGAGGGAGGCGAGGACGCCATGCTCGCGAAGGCGCACGATCTCGCGCGGGAGTGAGCAAGCGCGACGCCAGACTTCGCAGGGCCGCGCGTAAGTCAAGCATCGACACATCCTTACGGCGGGCAGGCAGCGGGGGCTCCGGGGGCCGGCGCGGCGGCCGGGGCCCCATAGACAGGGAATGTGGCGCGGGTATCGTAAGACAACCTGATTCGCGCTCCCGACCCTTCCGGTGTTCGTGAACGGTCGTGCGCAATCGGAAAGGTCAGGAGAACGGTATGTCCAAGAAGCTCTTTGTGGGGAACCTTCCGTACACGACGACCGAGGACGCCCTGCGCGACCTCTTCTCGGGGGACGGGCGCAACGTCTCGCGGGTGACGATCGTCACCGACCGCGACACCGGCCGCTCGCGCGGCTTCGCGTTCGTCGAGATGGCGACGGACGAGGAGGCGCAGTCGGCGGTCAGCGCGCTCAACGGCGCCGACTTCGAGGGCCGCTCGCTCCGCGTCGACGTCGCGCACGACAAGCCGGGTGGCGGCGGCGGCGGTGGTGGTGGCGGAGGCGGCGGTGGCGGATGGGGCCGGGGGGGCCGCGGCGGAGGCGGTGGCGGCGGCGGGCGCGGCGGACGCGGCGGCGACCGGTACTAGGTTTCCAAGTTCCCGAAAGCGGGGGCGGCGCGCGGCGGCCGCCCCCGCTTCGTCCCTACTTGATGAGGCGGAGCGCGAACGGGTAGCGGTAGTGGACGCCCTCGTTCGCCTTGAGCGCGCCGAGGATGCTGAAGACGACGCCAAGGACCATGACCGCGAGCGCCAGCGGGATCCCGATGAAGAGGAACAGCAGCGGGATGCAGAGGAGCAAGGCGATCGTCAGCGTGATCTGGAAATTGAGCGCTTCCTTGCCCTGGTCGTCGACGAACGCGTACTCGTCCTTCTTGATGAGCCAGCAGACGAGCGGGCCGAGGACGTTCCCGAAGGGGACGCCGACAAAGCCCGCGAGCGCCGTGAGGTGGCAGAGCATGCCCCATGTGCGCGCGTCCTTGGACACTCCGGCGGCGGGAGCGGGCGCAGGTTCGGTCATGCCACAGGTGTAGTGCACCCGCGGCGGCCGGTCAAGCGCGGGCGCCGGGGCCCCCCGGGAAGAGCGACCGCACGCGGGCGAGGCAGGCTTCGGTCGCCTTGCCGATGCCCCCTGTGTCGCAGAGAATCGCGCCGCCGAAGACAAGGACGGTGTCCGGGCCGTACTCCTTGGCCATCTCGTCCACGCGTTCGAGCGTCATCCCGCCGGCCGGCGCGGCGAACGCCCTCCGGACCTTGCCGAGCGGGGCGCGGAGCGCGCGCGCGACGCCGTCGCACTCCTCCCTCCGGTAGTTGAACCGGCCGCCGTGGTTCACGAAGATCGAGATGTCGACGCCCGCGAGCCGGTAGATCGTGCCGAGGAGGATCCCGGGCTCGATGCCGTGCCGCCGGTCCTCGAAGAAGGTGCCCGAGAACGCCGGGTGCGCCATCACCGCGAGCCGGTGGCGCGCCGCGAGGTCGCGCACGACGTCGAGGCCCAGGAGGAGCGGCGGGATGAGGATCCCCTGCGCGCCGAGGCGGAGCGCGGCCTCGACCGTCCGCTCGAGCCGGTCCACCGGCGCGCACGCGTTCGCGAAGTAGAGGCACTTGCGTCCGGTCTTTCCGTTCGCGCGCCGGACGGCCTCGACGCAGCGCCCCACGCGCCGCTCGAAGTCGCCTTGCGTGGCGTCGAGGAGGTTGTTGTCCTCCTTCACGATGTCCCCGCCCGCAAGCGCGAACTCCTCCGCGACCTTCGCGAAGTGCTCGTCCGAGGCGCCGCGAGGCTTCAGGACGGTGCAGACGAGCGGGCGGCCGTGGACGTCGAGCAGCTCCCGGATGCCCTCGATGCCGAAGCCCGGCCCCTTGAACCGCGCGAGCACGTCCGGGGGCAGCTCGAGCGCCGCGAGGCGCACGCCCTCCATCATGGAGACGTTGCCGTAGACGACGCTCAGGAGGTCGGGGAGGCTCCGGACGAGGTCCGGCGGGTACACGATCCGGAGCGCGAAGCGGCCGTCCGGGAGCCGGTCGCATCCCTCGACCTTGCCGACGATGTGGCGGTCGATCGCCTCGTCGATGAGCGCCTCCGGCACCTCGACCGTCTCCTCGACCGCGATCGCGCGCGCGAGCTTCTCGGGCTCGTCGGTGACGGCGTGGTAGGTCGCCCGGATCAAGCGTTCATTGTACGGAGCCTGACACCTTTCAACGAATCGCCGGCCGGCGTACGCTCGTCGCGGATGACCGAGCCGCGCTTCGTCCCCCTCCCGCCCCGGAGCCCCACCCCACCCCCCGAGGAGGCGGCGCGCGCCTTCTGCGAGACGATGCGGACGCGCCGGAGCGTGCGCATGTTCTCGCCGCGTCCCGTCTCCAGGGAGACGATCGGGTGGATCGTGCGCGCGGCGGGCACGGCGCCCTCCGGCGCGAACAAGCAACCGTGGCGGTTCATCTGCGTAAGGGACCCCGCGCTCAAGCGCGAGATCCGGCTCGGCGCGGAGGAGGAGGAGCGCGAGTTCTACGCGCGGCGCGCCAGCAGGCGGTGGCTCGAGGACCTCGAGCCGCTCGGGACGGACGCGGACAAGTCGTACCTCGAGGTCGCGCCGTGGCTCGTCGTAGTGATGCGGACGACGGGGCGCGTCTACTACGGCGTCGAGTCCGTCGGGATCGCGGTCGGGCTCCTGCTCGCGGCGGCGCACCACGCGGGGCTCGCGACGCTCACGCACACGCCGAGCCCGATGGCGTTCCTGAACCGGATCCTCGACCGGCCCGCGTCGGAGCGGCCGTTCGTGCTGGTGCCGGTCGGCTATCCGGCGGAGGGGTGCGTGGTCCCGGAGGCGGCGCTCGTGAAGAAGCCGCTCGACGAGATCATGGTCGTCCGATGATCACGCAGCGCTGGAGCGAGGTG
>WYBS01000096.1 GCA_011525755.1 Planctomycetaceae bacterium | reverse complement strand
GCGCCGCCGCCATACTTCGTCAGGCCTCCTCACCGTATTTCTCCGTCAATACGGCTCGTCGGCCTTCCTCGTCTGGCGGCGGCTCGCTCAGCCTCGGTCCTTACGGCCGACTTTCCAGACAGACCCTGTTACTCCCCCCCGCGCCCCCTTCTGTCAAACCGAGGTCTTCCGCGAGATCGGGGCTTCGCCGGGACGAGGGGTCCTCCTCGACGGTGGAGGGGTCTTCCGCCGTGGCAGCGAACGAGGCCGAGGCGACAGCCCGGTGCGGCGCCTCACAGGTCGAAGCCGAACGAGAGGCCGAGGAAGAAGGCGGCGTCGCCGCCGAAGTCGATCCACGCCGTCGGGGCGAGCCGGTATCCGTCCACGGGGATCGCATACCACGCGCCGACGCGAGCGATGACGTCGGAGTCGCCGTCGGCGAACTCGACGCCAGGGCCGGCGAGCAGCGTCCAGCGGTCGGCCGGATGCACGAGGATCCCGCCCCCGAGGACCGTGGAGGTCTCGTCGGCGAACGCGACGTCGGCGAACGCGACCGCACCCAGGTGACGGCTTGCCCGGTACTCGTAGCTCCCGCCCAGTGCGGCGCCATCGCCTGCGCGGTCGAAGCTCCCGCCGACGAGCAAGCTCATCGAGTGAGGCGCGTACGAGGCGGTCCCCTCCTCGGGTGTCGTTCCGCAGCCGACCAGGATGCTGAGCGCTGCGATGAGAGGAAGAGCGGGGTCACGGCGCATCGCAAGTCTCCTTCCTCACGCACGCTACCAACGGCACCCCTGCGCGCGCGTAGGTGTTTCGCCCAAGTCTCGCGGGACGGCCGCCGCAGCATCGCGGCCTCGCCGCGCGGCGCGGCGTCCGCCCGGCTCGCGTGTTCTCGGGCCCGGGCCGCGTGCCCGCGCCCGCCACGCGACCCTTCGTGCCGGTCGGGGTGTCTCTCCGCTCCCCGTGCCGCATTACGGTGCATCGCGGCGCCGGCGTCGCCCCGTTGCCGGGCGAGTGTCCCGGGCGTCTCACGGTTCGCAAGAAGGCACACTCGGGAAGAGTGGCTTGCCATGCGACTCTCGGGCGATTGCCGGAAACCACCTCATTTGCGAGCCGGCATCCGAGGGATACACCACAATCGTGCGGGGCTCTCGCCTGGCCCGCACCTTCGTCTCTCTCACGCTCGCAGGGGATGTGCTCCCCGTTGACAGGAGGTCGTTCCATGGCTGCCAAGGAAGAGCGCTCCGTCTGGGGTGGTGCCGCGAGACCCGTCGAGCGCTCCCAGCCCGCTTCGGAATCCACGGCCACCCTTCTTCGCGAACTCGTCGCGCACCTGCGCCAGCAGCGAACCGTGCTGCGCGAGGAGTGGGCACGGCGCATCACCGAGGCCCGGCTGCTCACCGCGATGACCGAGGAGGAGGTGTTCGCGGAGGCGACATCGGTCTATGACAACTACGTCGAGGCGCTGGAGACCGGGACGTTCGAGGCCCTGCAGGCCTACGCCCGCGACCTCTCCGAACGCATCATTCCGCGCGGCGTCGAGACCCACGAGGTCGTGGGGATCGTCCTGCTCCTGCGCGACGTGCTCGCGCGCTCGCTCTTCGCCAAGTACCGCGAGGATTTCGCCAAGCTGGATCGGATCCTCGACGCGTATGAGCCGGCCGCCAACAGCATCGCGAACACCGTCGCCGTCGGCTTCGTCCAGGAGCGCGAGCGAGTCATCCGGCAGCAGCAGGAGGCGATCCGCGAGCTCTCGACGCCGGTGCTGCAGGTCCGCGAACGGCTGCTCATCCTCCCGATCATCGGCGTGATCGATCCCCAGCGCGCGAGGCAGCTCACCGAACAGCTCCTCCAGGCCATCCGCACGAACCGCGCGAAGGTCGTCGTCATCGACATCACGGGCGTGGCCGCGATGGACAAGGCCGTCGCGAACCACCTCGTCCAGACCGTCGAGGCGTCGCGGCTCCTCGGCGCGACCGTGATCGTCACCGGCCTCTCGCCGGAGATCGCCCAGACGCTCGTGACGATCGGCGTCGATCTGAGCGAGATGGCGACGGTCGGCGACCTGCAGGGCGGCATCGAGGAGGCCGAGCGCCTGCTCGGCTACCAGGTGAGCGACATCAAAGAGGTGTCGCAGAAGTCATAGACCGCGGAGGCGCCGTGCAGGTCCCCATCCTGAAGCAAGGGAGCTACCTGATCGCTTCGATCCAGTCGTCGCTGACGGACAGCGATCTCTGCCAGCTCCGGGATGCCCTCGTGGGGCAGGTGGGCCGCTTCCGCGCCCGGGGCGTGATCATCGACGTCACGCCGCTCGACGTGATGGACTCCTTCGCCGTTCGCACCCTGCGCGATCTCGCCCACATGACACGCCTTCGCGGCTCCGAGACCGTGATCGTCGGCATCCAGCCCGAGGTCGCGTTCGCGATGGTGCAGCTCGGCCTCACGCTGAGGGGCATCTCGACAGCCCTGGACCTCGAGGAGGGGCTGGCCTTCCTCGACTCGCGGACGGACGAGGCTCATGGCCGAGACTGAGATCCTGGTCCCGATCGACAGCGAGGTGGACATCATCTCGGCGAGGCGGCATGGACGGGACCTCGCACGGTCCGCCGGCTTCTCGCTCGGCGACCAGACCGTCATCGCGACCGCGGTTTCGGAGATCGCCCGGAACATCCTCATGTACGCGAAGCGGGGGGAGGTCCGGTTCCGGGTCGTGAACGACGGGGACCGTTGCGGCCTCATCGTCGTCGCCGCCGACCGCGGGCCAGGGATCGCCGACGTGGACCTCGCGTTGCAAGAGGGGCACTCCACGGCCGGGGGGCTCGGACTCGGCCTGCCGGGTGCCCGGCGGCTCATGGATGACTTCGAGATCGTGACCGCCGTCGGGGAAGGGACGGCGATCACGATGAGGAAGTGGAGGGGGAAGTGACGGATCGCCGCCGCATCCGCGGCCTCCTGGAGTGGGGGGTCGCAGCGCAACCGTTCCCCGGGGAGGGCGTCTCCGGGGACCGGCACGCCGTGGTCTGGCGGGACCAAGGGGCGCTGCTGGCGGTGATCGACGCGCTGGGCCACGGCACCGCCGCGGAGACGACGGCCAAGCGGGCGTCGAGCATCCTCGAGCGGCACGCGCACGACTCCCTGCTCGTCCTGATCGAGCGGTGTCACCGGGCGCTTCTGGGCGACCGGGGCGTGGTGATGAGCCTCGCGACCATCGACGGAGCCCGGGACACCATGGTCTGGGCGGGCGTCGGGAACGTCTCCGCCCTCCTGCTCCGCTGCGGCGCCGGGCCGCGGGTGCGCCGCGAGCGGCTCGTCCAGCCCGCCGGGATCGTCGGCGCGCAGCTCCCCGCGCTGCGGGAGTCGGACGTGACGCTCTCGCCCGGCGACCTCCTCGTGTTCGCCACCGACGGGATCCGCGACGGGTTCGGCGAGCACGTGTCCCCGAGGGACGACCCCCAGCGGCTCGCCGAGCGGCTGATTCTCGACTACGCCAGGAGAACGGACGACGCGCTCGTTCTGGTGGCCAGGTACCTGGGTGGGCGATGAGGCAGCAGGAGGCGTTCCCTTCCGCCCGCGATGGCGACGACCCCGCGGCCCGCCTTCGGCTGAGGATCCTCGTCGTCGGCGCCGAGCCGGGTCTCCGGGGGGCGCTCGGGCGCTGGGCCGCCGAGGCCGGCGCCGAGCTGGCCAGCGCCCCGGACCTGCCCCGGGCGGCGAGGCAGATCGCGCAGGAGCGGTGGGACATCGTGCTCGCGGTCGTGGGCGATGAGGCGGACATGTCGTGGTGGGCGGACGCGCTCCGCGGCGTCGAGGGCCGGCCGCACGTCCTTCTCGCGACGTCCCGGCCCTCGATGAACCTCGCCCTAGGCGCGAAGAAGTCCGGTGTGCTGGATCTGCTTCCGCTCCCTCCGAGCCGCGACGACTTCCTCCGCGCGCTAAACAGCGTGTGGTCGGCGAGGACGGACGACGCCGTGCAGCTTCCTCCCGTGGAAGGCCACCCGGTGGGACCCTACACGCTCGTCGGGCACAGCCCCGCGATGCTGGACGTCTACAAGCAGATCGCGCTCGTCGCGCAGACCGCCGTGACCGTGCTGATCCAGGGGGAGTCCGGCACCGGCAAGGAGCTCGTGGCCAGGGCGATCCATGCCAACGGGCCCACGGGGAGCGGGCCTTTCGTCGCCGTCAACTGCGCCGCCATCCCGGAGAACCTCCTCGAGAGCGAGCTCTTCGGGCATGAGAAGGGCGCCTTCACCGGCGCGGTCGCGCGCAAGATCGGCCGCTTCCAGCAGGCGCAGGACGGCACGATCCTGCTGGACGAGGTGGCCGACATGAGCCTCGCGCTCCAGGCGAAGATCCTGCGGGCCATCCAGGAACGCGAGATCGAGCGCGTCGGAGGCGCGGAGCCGATCAAGGTGGCGGCGCGCGTGCTCGCGGCGACGAACCGCGACCTTCGCGCAGCGATCGATGCCGGGCGGTTCCGGTCCGACCTCTTCTACCGGCTTGCCGTCGTCACGATCACGCTGCCGCCGCTCTCGGAGCGCGGCGACGACCTCGACCTCCTGACGGCGCACTTCCTCCGGCTCCACGGCACGAGACACGGGAAGAGCATCACGGCGCTGTCCGAGCGCGCCATGACCCTGCTCCGCAGGCATCCGTGGTCGGGCAACGTGCGGGAACTCGGGAACGTGATCGAGCGCGCGGTCATCGGGTCCCGGGACGGCACGCTGCGCGCGGAGGACCTCCCGGAACAGCTGCGCGACGGCGCGAGGCAAAAGGACTCCGATCGGGCCCTGGTCACCCTCGCCGAGGCGGAGGCGAGGCACATCGCGAGGGCTCTCGAATACACGCGAGGCCGGATCGGCGATGCCGCGAAGATCCTCGCGATCCACCGCAACACGCTCACCCGCAAGATCCGGGAGTACGGCCTGTGAGCCAGCAGCACGGAACCCCTCCGCTCAAGGTGGAGCAGGCCCTCCGTCTCCTGCCCGCCTTGGAGTCCCTCGCCCCCCTCCGCGCGCTCGTGGTCTCCGCCTCGAGGCCGGACGAGCAGCGTGCCTGGTCGAGGTCGGCCGCCTACATGACGATGGGCAAGAGGGGCGTCGAGCCGTCCGCGCTGAGGTCACGGCTCGGCATCCTCCTCCAGAGTGTGGCCCGCCAGCTGGCGGAACAGTACGAGGCCGCGATCTCCGTGATCGACCGGTGCCAACGCGGACAGGCGGCCGAGGCCGTGGCGATCCTCCTCGGGGCGGGCGCCCGCGAGCAACGGGCCGGGCGCCTGTCCGCAGCGCAGGGGTGGTACGCCGTGGCGCTCGATATCGCGGAAGGCCTGTCCGACCGACGTCCGGAAGTCGCCGCGCTGCTCGCGCTCGGCGGGATCGACCGCCATGCCGGGACGTTCCCCGGGGCTGCCCGGACGTACCAGCGATGCCTCGCGCTGGCGGAGGCCGAAGGCGACGACGGGGGCGCCCTGGACGCCTCGATGGCGCTCGGCGAGATCGCAGCCGTGCTTGGCAACCTCGCGGGTGCGCGAGCCTGGTGCGCGCGCGGGCTGCGGCAGGCCCAGGCCGGCGACCATCGCGTGGCGATGGCGAGGGTGTTCCGGCAGCTCGGCGCGCTGGCGGTCCGGGAGGGTCGGCTGGGAGATGCAAGGGTCGCGCTTCTCCGCGCGCGCTCGTGCCTCCGGCTCGACGAGGACGCCGCGGACCTCGCGCGGGTCCTGCAGGCGCAGGGCGACTTGCACGAGGCGCTGAGGGATCGGATCGCAGCCGCCGCGGACTACCGGGAGGCGCTGATGTGGACGCTCCTCCACGGGAACGTGCCGGAGCTGGAGCTGTCCGTGCGCCTGAGCCTCGCGAGGCTCCACATGCGGTGGGAGAGCCGTCTCGAGGCGGAGGAGGACATGCGGCGGGCCGAGGAGCGGGCCATCGAGGAGGGCCTTCCCTTCTGGCTCGTTCGGGTCTACCTGCAGATGGGGGAGGCCCGAGGCATGGCCGGCGACGGGGACGGGTTCGTCTTCTTCGAGCAGGCCCTCGATCTGTGTCGCTCGCTCGAGCGCACGTCGCTGCTCGAGGCCGCGGCGTATCGCGCCTACGCCGACTTCCGGAAGGCGCTCGGGGACGACGAGACCGCCGGCGCCTGTCTCGAGCGGGCGACGAGGATCCTCGAACCGCTCGGGGTGCCTCCCGAGCGCGCGATTGACGGCGTGAGCCCGACGCCCTGATCCGCGCATCCGCCCGTGCCGGGCGCGCAGCAACGCAGCGCACCTGGACCGGCGCGGCGGCGCACCTGAATCGTGCGCCCCCCGCGCCCCCCTGCATCCATGCACGGCACGTCGGGGCCGCGGCGAACGCGACGATCGGCCTGTGATCGCGCCGACCCGCCGCCGTGCCTAGGGCGGCACGGTGGTTGCGAAGCGGCCGGCGGCGAAGAGGACCGAGCATCGGAGGTGTGACGAGAGCCTCCTCGGGTTCCGCCGGAGTACATCAGCATGCACGCGAATGGCGAACGTCTCCCCCTGGATCCGCCGGGACACCCCGGGCCCGGAAGCGCGCTCCTGTCACCTCGCGGAGCCCCTGGGGGCGACGGGCCGGGCGAGGGTCTCCTGCACGAGGTGTTCGAGGACAGGGTCCGCGACCGACCTCGCTCGCACGCCGTCGCGGTCGGCCGCGAGATGACGTCGTATGCCGGACTCGAACGCTACGCCAACCGCCTGGCGCGGCACCTGCGGGCCCTCGGCGTCCGTCGCGGCGCGCGGGTCGGGATCCTGCTGCCCCATTCGGTGGACGCCTATGCGGCCATCATCGGCGTCCTCAAGGCGGGTGCGGCGTGCGTCCCGATCGATGTGCGCGATCCCCTCGGCCACGTCGCGCATGTCCTCGAGGACTCCGGGGCATCCGCCCTCGTGACGACGACCCAGTACGCGCGTCGCCGCGCCGGCTTCCCGGGCAAGGTCGTGGATCTCGACGCCTGCCGCGCGGCGATCGCCGCCGAGGACCCCACCGCGATGCAAGCGGCGCGCGCCGAGCCGGGCGATCTCTGCTTCGTGTTCTACGCGCCGGGCGTCGCCGGCCCGCCAGGGGGCGTGATGATCGAGCACCGCAGCGCCTTGCACCTGATTCGCGCCGGGGCCCGGGTGTTCGGGATCCGTCCCTGGGATCGCGTGTACCAGGGGTCGGCGCTTGCCGCGTGCGAGTCGCTGCAGGAGATGTGGCTCGCACTCCACGCCGGCGCCACGCTGGTGCCGCGCATGCGGGAGGGAGGGCGGCTCGCACGCCTCCTGTCGAGGGCGCGCATCACCGTGCTGCCCTGCACGCCGGCCTTCCTGATGTCGCTCACGCACGACGTGCCCTCCCTGCGGCTCGTGATCCTCAGCGCCGGGCGTTGCCCCGCATTCCTCGTCCATCGCTGGTCCAGGGCGGATCGCCGGCTCGTGAACACGTACGGCCACGCCGAGACCGCGATGATCGCGACCTGCGTCGACCTGCTTCCCCTGAGGCCGGTGACCGCGGGTCGCCCGTTGCCGGGCTGTCGCGTGTACGTCCTCGACGGCGACCTCCGGCTCGCCAGGTACGGGCAGGTGGGCGAGATCTGCGTCGGGGGAGCGGGCATCGCGCGCGGGTACCTCGGGCTTCCCGCGGAGACGCGTGCGCGCTTCGTGCGCGATCCGTTCGCGCCGCGTGGAGCCGGCGACGCCCGGCTCTATCTCACGGGCGACCTCGGCCGGATCAACGCGTGCGGGGAGCTCGAGCTGCGCGGCAGCGCCGCGGTGCGCGCCCGGTCGCGGGGCGGCGGGTCATGAGGGACCGGGCTTCCTCGGCACGCCGGAGCTGGACCGCGCCGCCTGCACGGCGCATCCCGGGGACGCGCAGGAGAAGACGCATGATCGAACGTCTCGGCGACGCGTGGCAGCAGGCCATGGACTGGTACGTGCAAACCGGCATCCAGCCCGCCGGCGGGCCCGCGTCCGCGGTCATCTGGGGCGAGGCCGACCTGCAGCTGCTCGTGGCGCACCTGCTGATGAGCCCGCCCGGCCGCGAGCTGGGCGTGCATCAGCAGGTGGTCGGTTTCCGGGATCTCGGCCCCGTCTCGCTCGTCGTCACGGATCCCGGCCCGTGGCTCGCGAGGGAGCGCGCCCCGTGGGCCCGCTTCACGCGGAACACGGCCGTGGACCTGGCCGTGGAGATCAGGGTCGTGAACAACAGGGACGAGCACGCCGGGGTGGAGAGGAGCGCGAGGAATCTCCATGCCATCTTCCATGACGGGCTCGCTCGCGAGGTCGCGTTGTGCGTGCTGGACAAGACCTCCCCTCCCGACCGGACGTTCTACGCTGCCCTCGAGGACTCGCAGGGGGTGATGGTGCTGGCGGCGTTCGACGAGGATCTGGCGCGGCCGCCGACGTAGCCCCCGAACGGAAAGAAGGCGCGGGGCCGCGTTTCCAGATCGGAATGCGGTGCCTTCCCCTTCTTCTCGCGGCCGCGGCCGCGCTGGCCGGCGATCCCCCCAAGGACGGCAAGCACGTCGAGACGTGGCCCGACGGCAAGCCGAAGCTCGAGGCGCGCTACAAGGACGGGAAGCTCCACGGGCTCTGCCTCCGCTGGCACCAGAACGGCCAGCTCGCGGCGCACGAGGAGTACGAGAACGGGAGGTGGGAGGGGCGCCGCGCCGCGTGGTGGCCGAACGGCCAGGTGCAGTTCGACTGGCGGTACCACGAGGGGAAGCTCTGCAAGGGGACCTGGGAGTCTTTCCACGAGAACGGCAAGCCGTGGACCTCGTGGCGGATGGGGGCCGGGGGGAAGGCGCCCGACCAGGAGCAGATCGCCTACCACGACAACGGGGAAGTGCACTACCGCGGCTGGTGGCGGGACGAGAAACAGGACGGCAAGTGGGTCTACTTCCACCCCGACGGCAAGCGGAGCGAGGTGCGCCGCTACCGGAAGGGGCTGCTCCACGGCCTCCTCACGAAGTGGAACGAGAAGGGCGAGGTCGTGGCCCGGATCGAGTACCGGGACGGCAAGCCGAAGAAGTAGTCAGTCGCGCGGCGGCGCGGGCGCCGTGCGGTAGACGCGGATCTCCGCGGGCTTGCCCTCGAGCATCGGGACGGCCAGAAAGAGCCGGCCGCCCTTCGGGTCGAGGAGGCACGTGCGCGCGCCCTTCCCCGTCGCGACGCGCGCGACGCGCCCGAACCTGTCGGCATCGACCACGTCGACGAACCCCTCGCCGCAGGAGGCGTAGAGGAGGCGGGTCTTCGGGTCGAGGTAGAGGTCGTCCACGTCGCCCGGGATGCCGAGGCTCGCCTTCACCGTGCCGTCCTTCATGTCGAGCGCGAGGAGCCTCGGAGGCGTGCGGCACCCGACGAGGATCCGCCCGGCCTTCTCGTCGAGCGCCATCGGGTAGTTGTCCTTCGCCTCCTCTACCTGCCAGGTGACGGCGACCTTGCGCCGCTCGCGGTCCGCGACGACGACCATGGCCCGGTCGGGCACGTTGACGAAGATGCGCGGGCCCTTGGTCTCGAGCTGGAACCCCTCGGGGTGGCCGGCGAGCGGGATCTCGAACCGCTTCGCCCCCTTCTCGACCGCCACGAGCGACCCCTCGCCCACGCCGACCCACGTGCACTTCCACTCCGCGTCCACCCGAAGGGGATCCGCGCCCGCACCCACATCGACGGAGTGGCGCCGCTCGTACGAGGTCTCGTCGAAGAGGTGGAGCTTGCCGTCGCGCGCCGCAGCCACCTCCAGGTGCCCGCCGACGAACGCCGCCGCGGTGGGAGCGCCGATGTCCATGATCCGGTGGACGACCTTCCTCTCCTTGAGATCCACGATCTCGACCGTGTCGTTGCCGAGCGCGGCGACGACGAGCCGGTTGCCGTCGGCCGCGAGCGCCATGTGGTCGATCCGCCCCCTCACGCCCTCGAGCAGGACCGCGCACTCGAGCTTGAGCGGCTCGTCGTCGGCATGCGCGACCGTGGCGGTGGCGAGGAGGAGGGCAATGCGGCGCATCACCCGAGTCTACCTCCCGTCGGGTGCGTTCACCGGCACGCGTGAGCTGCCCGGGGCCGCCCTCGCACCGAATCGGACCGTCGCCGCAGATACTTAGGTATTGACCTTAGTATTATTCGCGCTATCCTCGCGGCATGGCTGCCGTGGCGGAGGTCGACCGGGTGTTCCGGGCGCTCTCGGATCCGACCCGGCGCGGGGTGCTCGAGCGGCTGAGCCGCGGGCCCGCGTCGGTGACCGAGCTGGCGCGGCCCTTCCGCATGGCGCTGCCCTCCTTCACGGAGCACCTCGCCGTGCTCGAGGAGTGCCGCCTCGTCCGCTCGTCGAAGAAGGGCCGCGTCCGCACCTACCGGCTCGCCCCCGGGCCGCTCAGGGCCGCCGAGCACTGGCTCGCGCGGCAGCGCGATCTCTGGGATCGCCGCCTCGACCAGCTCGACCGCTACCTCGCCCGCATGAAGAAGGAGGAACGTCCGTGAGAAGCATGCATAGGATCGACCCCAAGCTCGACCTCGTCCTCGAGCGCGTCGTGGACGTGCCCCCGGAGATGGTCTGGGCCGCCTGGACGAGGCCGGAGCACGTCGTCCACTGGTTCACGCCCGCGCCGTGGCGGACCGTGGACTGCGAGATCGACCTCCGTCCCGGCGGCGCGTTCAGGACGGTGATGCGGTCGCCGGAGGGGAAGGACTTCCCGAACGTCGGCTGCTACCTCGAGATCGTCCCGAACGAGAAGCTCGTCTGGACCGACGGGCTCCTGCCCGGCTACCGGCCGGCGCCCGAGCCCTTCATGACCGGGATCATCCTCTTCGAGCCGAGCGGGCGGGGCACGAAGTACACGGCGATCGCGCTCCACCGCGACGAGGAGGGCCGGAGGAAGCACGCGGAGATGGGGTTTGCCGAGGGCTGGGGCAAGGCGCTGGACCAGCTCGTCGCGCACATGAAGCGCGTGTGACGCCCCGCGGGCGGGAAGCGGAGGGGGTCCGGGGGACGCGGCGGGACCGGGCGGGCGCCCGCGTCAGAGCAAGAGCTCGCAGATCCCGAAGTAGATGGCGATGCTCAGGATGTCCTGCACGATCGTCGCCACCGGGCCGCTTCCGAACGCGGGATCCGCGCCGAGGCGCGAGAGCAGCAGGGGGAACGCGAGGCCCACGGTCGTCGCCACGCCGCCCGCCGCGACGACCGTGATCGCGATCGCGCCGGCGAGCCGCCCGTCGCCGGTGAGGAGGAAGGCGACCGGGAAGAGGAGGACGCCGAGCACGGCGCCGATCAGGAGGCCCGTGCGGAGCTCGAGGGCGACGAGCCTCCGGCCGGGCCGGCGCGCGAAGAGGAGGCCCCGCACGGCGATCGCCTCGGTCTGCGTGCCGATCGCGTCGGCGAGGTAGACGATCGCGGGCAGGAAGTAGGCGACCGCGACCTTCGCGGAGAGCGCCGCAGCGAAGCCGGCGACGACGAGAGCCGAGAGGACGCTCCCCAGCAGCCCGACGAGGAGCCACGGCAGCCGGTCGTGCAGGCGGCGGACGGGCGGTCCCTCGAGCGCCGAGCGCGCGTGCTCCGACTCGCGCCGGATGCCCGCGAGCCGGTGCAGGTCCTCGACGTGCTCCTTCCGGAGGATCCTGAGCAGCGCGAGCGGCGGCACGACGCCGAGGAACCGGTGCCCCTCGTCGGTGACCGGCACGGCGGCGACGCCGTGCCGGACGGCGATCGACGCGACGTGCTCCTGGTCGTCCTCGGGCCGCGCCGCGGCGTCCGGCAGCGCGAGATCGGCCACGCGCTCGCCCGCCGGTGCGCCGAGAAGCCGCGGGAGAGGCACCATCCCGTGGTACCGCCCCTCCTCATCGACGAGGCAGACCGCGTCCGCGAAGTCGAACCGCCCCCGCGCGAGCGCCTCCCGGACCTCTCCCGCGCGGGCGTCCGGCGCCGCGGTCGGGACCCGCGTCACGAGGTGCCGGGCGGCGGTCTCGAGGTGCGCCCGCCTCATCCCGCCCCGCGCATGCCCGCGGCCCCCCGCGCCCCCCCCGGTCCGCCCGCGCGGCGCAGGCGCTCGAGCGCGGGCGTGATCTCCCGCGAAGACTGCAGGATGTAGAAGTGGATCCCCGGCGCCCCGCGCGAGAGGAGCTCCCGGGCCTGCGCCACCGCCCACTCGACGCCGACGTCCACGACCCGCTCGTCGTCGGCCTTCTCCGCCTCCGCGACGAGCTCCTCCGGGATCTCGACGTGGAACGTCCGCGGCAGGCTCGTGAGCTGCGCCTTCGTCGAGAGGATCTTCAGGCCCGGCAGGATCGGGACATGGATGCCCTCCGCGCGGCAGCGGGCCACGAAGTCGAAGTAGTGCGCGTTGCGGAAAAACATCTGCGTGACGACGTAGTGCGCGCCGGCGTCGATCTTCCGCTTCAGGAACCCGATGTCCCGAGGCGTGTTGGGCGCCTCGGCGTGGCGCTCGGGATAGCCCGCGACGCCGATGCAGAAGTCGGTCGGCGCCGCGTCCGCGAGGTCGTGCAGGTAGCGCCCGCGGTTCATCGCCGCGACCTGGCCGACGAGGTCGAGCGCGTGGACGTTCTCCGTCCGGTCCGGGAAGGGCCGCCGCTCCACGCGCGGGTCGCCCTGCAGCGCCATGACGTTCCGGATGCCGAGGTAGTTGAGCTCGATCAGCGCGTCCTCGGTCTCCTCGCGCGTGAACCCGGTGCAGAGGAGGTGCGGCACCGTCTCGACGCCGAAGCGGAAGCGGATGGCCGCGCAGAGGCCGAGCGTCCCCGGGCGCTTCCGCTTGATCCGGCGCCGCAGGGAGCCGTCGGGCTGCTCCTCGTAGACCGCCTCGGCCGCGTGGCTCGTGACGTCGACGAAGGCGGGCCGGAACGGAAGGAGCGCCTCGACGAGCCGCATCACATCCTCGACCGACCCGCCCCGCCGCGGCGGGATGATCTCGAACGAGATCGGCGGCTCCCCGGCGCGCGCGAGGATGTCGACGACCTTCACGGCCGGTCACCCGCGCGCGAGGAGGCGGCGCCCGCGCGCCGTGAGCGAGAAGTCGCGGTCGATGAGGCCGTCGTCGAGGAGCGCCCGCGCGAAGGCCCAGGGCGGCGGGCCCGACGGCGCCGCGACGAAGGCGCGCAGCGCGTCGAGGGCCGCCGCCGGCGCGTCGCAGCACTCCGTGAAGTCGCGACCGAAGACGTGCAGCGGTCGCGGCCGGTCGTCGAGCTCCACGCGCCCGTAGGGCCGGGTCGCGGGCCGCCCGTCGACGAGGATCTCCTCCGTGCCGTCGGGGTTCGCGTAGACGGCGACCGTCGGTCCCGCCTCCGCGCGCCCCTTGAAGAGCAGGACACGGGGGGCTCCGGGGGCCTCGGGGGCGTCCGCGCCCTCGTGGAGGTGCGCGCGCCACCGGTCGCGGATCCCCGCATCCGGGATCCAGCGGGAAAGCACCGTCTCGAAGCGCCGCTCCAGCTCCTCCATACGGGAGTGCTGGTGGCGCCGCGTGGTCCCCTTGTCGCGCTCCCTCCTCGAGTCGCCGCGCAGGTGGCGGAAGGCGCTCGCGATCTCGACGAGCTCCTTCGCGGGGTCGTAGAGCACGGGCTTCGTCTTCTCCATGGCGCCTCGAAGGGCCGCAAAGCGGGGGCCGACCGGCATGCGGATCCCCGGGGGCGGCACCCCGGGGCCCCGCATTTGCAGCCATCCCGGCGGGAGGATCCACCGTGAAAGCGAGAACGCTGATGCAGCGTCACGTCGGGGCCTGCCGTCCCGAGGACAGCATGGCCTCCGCCGCGCAGATCATGTGGGAGCACGACTGCGGCGTCGTCCCGGTCGTCGACGCGGAGAGGCGGGTGGTCGGGATCGTCACGGACCGCGACCTCTGCATGGCGGCCTACACGAAGGGCCGTGCGCTCGCGCAGATGCGCGTGGGCGACGCCATGCAGAAGCCCGTCTTCTGCTGCCACGAGGAGGACACGCGCGCCGCGATCCACGAGGCGATGCGGATGCACCAGGTGCGCCGGATCCCGGTCGTCGACGACTCCCTTCGGCTCGTCGGGCTCGTCTCGCTCAACGACCTCGCGCTCGACGCCGACGCCGCGGAGGGCACCGTCCGGACGCACCGGATCGCCGAGGTCACGGAGACGCTCGCGGCGATCAGCCGGCACCGGGAGCCCGTGGCGGTCTGACGCGCCGGCGCGTCCCTTTGCGCGGAACGTCGCGCGCCGCCGGGGCCGGGCGGAGCCGCCCGGGGGGCGCCCGCGTCGGCGCGCGGCCCCGTGCGGCCCCTTCTCCCCCCCGGCCCCCCTCATTCCCCGCCCGCGGCGCGGGGGTTGCTTCGTTTCATGGAAGCAAAGGGAGGAGTGTCATGCTCGGAGAGCTGCGTGTGACCCCCGTGGGCGCGGGATCGGCGCCCATCAGCCATGTCGCGTGCGTCGTCCGGATCCTCGAAGGGACCGCCCTCAACTACGAGGTCCACCCGATGGGCACGACGATCGAGGGCGAGATCGGGCAGATCCTCGACGTCGTGCGGCAGTGCCACGAGGAGCTCCGCAAGAAGGCGCCGCGGGTCCTGATCGAGCTCTCGCTCGACGACCGGCAGGCGGAGGAGGGCGAGATGATCCGCGGGCTCAACCGGCTGCGCGAGGCCGCGGCGCCCTCGCCGCTGGAGCGTGTCGTGAAGGCCTGACGCCGCGACCGGGAGGTGTGACATGACGTACAAGAGGCTGCTCTTCCGCGCGGAGGCGCGGGAGAAGGTGCTTCGCGGCGCGACGATGCTCGCGGACGCCGTCCGCGTCACCCTCGGGCCGAAGGCGAAGTGCGTGCTCATCGAGAAGAAGTGGGGGAGCCCGATCGTCTGCAACGACGGAGTGACGATCGCGAAGCAGATCGACCTCAAGGACCCCGAGGAGAACCTCGGCGCGCGGATGATCCGCGAGGCGGCGGAGCGCACGGGCGACGTCGTCGGCGACGGCACGACGACGTCGTCGCTGCTCGCGCACGCGATCTTCGCGGAGGGCCTCCGGAACATCGCCGCGGGCGCCACGGCCGTCGAGCTGAAGCGCGGCCTCGACCGGGGGCTCGCCGCTGCCGTCGAGGCGCTCCGCGCGATCTCGCGGCCGGTCGGGACCGCGAAGGAGCGGATGCAGATCGCCACGATCTCCGCGCACAACGACGCCTCCATCGGGAAGCTCGTCGCGGATGCGGTCGAGAAGGTCGGGGGCGAGGGCGTGATCACGGTCGAGGAGTCGAAGGGCACCGAGACGACGATCGAGGTCGTCGAGGGGATGCAGTTCGACCGCGGCTACCTCTCGCCCTACTTCATCACGGACCCGGAGAAGATGGAGGCGGTCCTCGTGGAGCCCCTGATCCTCCTCCACGAGAAGCGGATCAGCGCGCTGAAGGACCTGCTGCCGGTCCTCGAGCAGGTCTCGAAGATGGGGCGGCCGATCCTCGTCGTCGCGGAGGAAGTCGAGGGCGACGCGCTCGCCACGCTCGTCGTGAACAAGCTCCGCGGGATGCTCGCCTGCGCCGCGGTGAAGGCGCCCGGCTACGGCGACCGGCGGCAGGCGATGCTCGAGGACCTCGCCGTGCTCACGGGGGCGAAGTTCCTCGCGGGCGAGCTCGGGATCAAGCTCGAGAACGTGACGATCGAGGACCTCGGCCGCGCGAACCGCGCCGTGCTCACGCGCGACGCGACGACGATCATAGGGGGCGCCGGGGGCAAGGAGGCGATCGCGGGGCGCGTGCAGCAGATCCGGCGCCAGATCGAGAAGGCGACGGGCGACTACGACAGGGAGAAGCTCCAGGAGCGGCTCGCGAAGCTCATGGGCGGCGTCGCCGTGATCCGCGTGGGCGCGCCCACCGAGTCCGAGATGAAGAGCCGGAAGGAGGCGTTCGAGGACGCGATCAGCGCCACGAAGGCGGCCGTGGCCGAGGGGCTCGTGCCGGGCGGCGGCCTCGCGCTGCTCCGCGCCATCGAGGGCGTGAAGCGCGCGGAGGCGACCTGCGAGGGCGACGAGAAGACCGGGCTCAGGATCCTCATGCGGGCGCTGGAGGTCCCGGCGCGGCAGATCGCCGAGAACTCGGCCTTCGACGGCGGCGTGGTCGTCGAGAAGCTGCGCACCGGGACCGGCAACCAGGGCTTCGACGCGGCGCGCGGCGCGTTCGTGGACCTCGTCGAGGGAGGCATCATCGACCCGACGAAGGTCGTGCGCGTGGCGCTCGAGAACGCGGTGTCCGTGGCGAGCGTCCTCCTGCTGTCGGAGGCCACGTTGACGGAGATCGAGGAGCCGAAGGAGGAGCACCCCGCCATGCGGGAGTGATCCCGGAGGGGCGTCATGGCCGGAAAGACGGAATCCCTTCAGCTGAAGGTCGCCGAGGCGGGCCAGCAGGACGTCGGCCGCGGCATCGTCCGGCTCTCGAAGAAGCAGATCAAGGCGCTCGGCCTCGGGCGGGACGACGTCGTCGAGGTCCGCGGCAAGCGGAACACCGCCGCCGTCGCGGTCCCGTGCGCGCCCGAGGACGAGGGGCTCGACATCGTGCGGATGGACGGCCTCCTCCGGCACAACGCGAAGGTCGGCATCGGCGACACGGTGGATGTCGGCCGCGCGGAGTGGAAGGAGGCGCGGAAGGTCGTCCTCTCGCCCGCGAAGGCCGACATGAAGATCCAGGGCAACGGCGACGCGCTCCGGCCGACGCTCCTGCACCGCCCGCTCGTCGAGGGCGACCTCATCTCGACGAGCGTGGCGCAGGGGCGCGAGGCCGCCTCGCGCGACGTGTTCCAGGAGCTCTTCTCGGACAGCTTCTTCCGCGGCTTCTTCGAGTCGCCGGCCTTCGGGCTCATGGAGATCCGGCTGATCGTCTCCTCGACGGCGCCGAAGGGGATCGTGCGCGTCACCGAGGAGACCGAGATCGAACTCGTCCCGGAGCATCTCGAGCCCACGGAGCGCGAGCGCATCGAGGCGACCTACGACGACATCGGCGGGCTGAAACCCGTCATCGCGAAGGTGCGCGAGATGATCGAGCTGCCCCTGAAGCACCCGGAGCTCTTCGACCGGCTCGGCATCGACTCGCCCAAGGGGATCCTCCTCCACGGCCCGTCCGGTACGGGCAAGACGCTCCTCGCGCGCGCGGTCGCGCACGAGTCGGGCGCGCACTTCACCGCGATCAACGGCCCCGAGATCATGGGGCGGTTCTACGGCGAGTCCGAGGAGCGCCTGCGGAAGATCTTCACCGAGGCGGAGCAGAACGCGCCGGCGATCGTCTTCATCGACGAGCTCGACTCGATCGCGCCCCGTCGCGCCGAGGTGACCGGCGAGGTCGAGCGGCGCGTGGTCGCGCAGCTGCTGACGCTCATGGACGGGCTCAAGTCGCGGCGCCACATCATCGTGCTCGCGGCGACGAACCGGCTCGACGCGGTGGACACCGCGCTGCGCCGCCCCGGCCGCTTCGACCGCGAGATCTTCCTCGGCATCCCGGACCAGGCGGGCCGCCTCGAGATCCTCCAGATCCACACGCGCGGCATGCCGAAGGCGAAGGGCGTCGATCTCGGGAAGCTCGCGGAGACGACGCACGGCTACACGGGCTCGGACCTCGCGTCGCTCGCGCGCGAGGCGGCGCTCGCCACGCTCCGGCGCGCGATGCCGATGCTCGATCTCGAGCAGAAGACGATCCCGCGCGAGACGCTCGACAAGCTCGAGGTGACGGCCGCGGACTTCGAGGAGGGGCTCAAGAACGTGCAGCCCTCGGCGCTCCGCGAGATCGTGATCGAGATCCCTAACGTGCGCTGGGACCAGGTCGGCGGCCTCGAGGAGGTGAAGCGCGCGCTGCACGAGCGCGTCGAGCTGCCGCTCAAGAGCCCCGAGTCGTTCACGCGGCTCGGCGTGAGGCCCCCGAAGGGGCTCCTGCTCTACGGCCCTCCGGGCACCGGCAAGACGCTCATCGCGAAGGCGGTGGCGACCGAGGCGGGCGCGAACTTCATGAGCGCGAAGGGGAGCCAGCTGCTCTCGAAGTGGTACGGCGAGTCGGAGAAGAAGATCGCCGAGCTCTTCCAGCGCGCGCGGCAGGTGACGCCCGCGATCCTCTTCTTCGACGAGCTCGACTCGCTCGCGCCGGTGCGCGGCGGGTCGCTCGGCGAGCCGCAGGTGACCGAGCGGGTCGTGAACCAGATGCTCGCGGAGATGGACGGCATGGAGGAGCTGCGCGGCGTGGTCATCCTCGGCGCGACGAACCGGCCCGACCTGATCGACCCCGCGCTGCTCCGTCCCGGCCGCTTCGACGACATGGTCTTCATCCCGGTGCCCGACAAGGACACGCGCTTCGAGATCTTCAAGGTGCACACGCGGAAGATGGCGCTCGACCGCGACGTGGACCTCGGGCGGCTGACGGAGATCACGGAACGCTTCACGGGGGCGGACATCGCGAGCTGCTGCGTGAAGGCGGGACTCCTCGCGCTGCGGGAGGACCCGGACACGAGGACGATCCGCATGGAGCACTTCCTGAAGGCGGTGAAGGAGACGAAGCCGTCGGTGACGGAGGAGATGGAGCGCGAGTACGAGAAGGTCGCGCACCGGATCAAGCAGGACGCGGCGCGGATCGGGTTCTCGCCCGGCCGGCGCGAGGCGACGGGAGGGGGCTCCGGGGGCGGCGGGGCCTGACGGAGGGCCCCCGGAGCCCCCCGCTTCCACCCGGCGGCGGGCTACGCGCCCGGCCGGAAGAGCGCGAAGGTGAGGTCGTCGGGCTTCGACGGGAGCTCGCCCGCTCGCGCCCGCATGCGTTCCATCCCCGCGGCGGCGAGCCGCGCAGCCGCCTCGTCGAGCGGGCCCTTGCGGATGAGGTCGACGATCTCCTCCACGTGCAGGTTGTCGGAGAGGCCGTCGCTCGCGAGGAGCACCGTGTCGCGCGCGCGGAGCGGGACCACGGCCGACATCTCGACGCGCATGTCCGGCAGCCCGACGAGGTTCGTGACGAGATGGCGCTCCTCGTGGTGCATCGCCTCCGCCTCGTCGAGGACGCCCGCGTGGACGGCGTAGCCGACCGGCGAGTGCGCGATCGTCTCGTGCTTCCGCCGGCCGCGCTGGCCGACGACGAGGACGAGGCTGTCGCCCGCGTGGTAGCTGCGCAGCGTGCCGCCCTCGATGCGCACGACCGCGAGCGTCGTCGCGGCTCCCACGCCGAGCGCCTTGACCTCGCGGCTTGCCTCGTCGAATCCGAGGAGGATCGCCTCGCGCAGGCTCTTGCCGTCGACCTCCTCCAGCTGGGCGAGCAGGCGGCGGAGCGCGATCGCGCTGGCGCGGCCCCCGGCAGGCAGGCCGCCCGCCCCGTCCGCGACGGCGAGCACGCCGCGCCCGTCCGCGAGCTCCGCGCAGAAGAGGCCGTCCTCGTTGGCGCGGCCTCCGTCCGGCGCCGCGGCGGTATAGAGCGCGACATCCCCGCCGCAGAAGTCCCTGCGCTCGGGGGTCTCGAGGGTCCGCTCCAGGAGAAGCCGCGCCGCGACGGTCATCGCCGACGCTTCAAGGGTTTCCCGCACCAGGGACAGTAATCCCAGTAGCCGGGAAACACCCCGCATCGGCAGTGGGGGCATCGGCCGGTCGCGCCCTCGGGCTTCCATGCCCGGGGCACCTTCGTCCGGCACCAGGGGCAGTACCGCATGAAGGGCATGAGAAGGCGCCTAGAGCAGCCCGGGTGGCCGCACCGGCCCTCGTAGCGGACGTCTCCGTAGACCCGGTCCGATACGTGCCGGAACTTGGGCCCGAAGCACCAGGGGCAGTAGCGCCAGTCGAGCTTCCTGCCGCGCCCGCAGCGGCTGCATCGCGCCGGGAAGGCCGTCGTCCCGCGGTGCCGCTTCCGCTCGGCGCCGCACCAGGGACAGGCCTGCATCTCCTCGGCCAGGGGCCCGGCGCAACGCGCGCACTTGGCGTTCAACCGGAGCGCGCCGCGGTGGTTCCTCACGAACGCGCGCTGGCGCAGCCGCGACCAGTCGGGCTCCCCCGGAGCCCCCGTTCTTCCCCGGCGCCGATGCCCCGCCTGCCAGCGGCGCGCGACCGGCAGCAGGCGCTCGTACGCCGATAGCATCTGCTCCGCGTCCGCGAATCGCTTCTTGTAGTCCACGCGGATCGCGCGTCTCAGGAAGTCGGCCATGGCCGGGCCGACCTTCGCCCGGAGCCGCGCGAACCCCGGCGGCGGCCACTCGAACGGCCACTGCGGCAGCTCGCCCGCGAGCATCCGGTAGAGGATCAGCCCCGCGCTGAAGACGTCGGAGCGGAACGAGGGCTTCCCGAGCGCCTGCTCCGGCGCGACGTAGCCGACGGTGCCCGAGCCCGACGCGCTGAGCGTGTGCATCGCGACCTTCGCGAGGCCGAAGTCGGCGAGGCAGATGTGGTGGCCGTCGAAGAGGATCAGGTTCTCGGGCTTCACGTCGCAGTGGATGATCCGGTGCGTGTGCGCGTAGGCGAGCGCCTCGAGCATCTGGCGGCCGAAGTCGAGGCAGGTGTCCGTGGCCATGCGCCGCGTGAGGCGGTCGCTGAGCGTCTCGTCGCCGAGCGGGTAGGCGACGGCGAGCCGGCCGTCGTAGTAGTCCGCGTTCTTGACGGGCAGGACGTGCGGGTGGTCGAGCGTGGCGGCGAGCGCGACCTCCTTCCGGAAGTCGGCCTCGTACTCCTTGAACGGGATCTTCAGCGCGACGTGGAGGTTCTCGACGGTGTCCAATGCCTTGTAGACCTCGGCGGATCCGCCGGAGCCGAGCTTCCGGAGCAGGCGGTACTTCCCGAGGACCCGTCGCTTCTCTGCCACCGGCCACGTTATAGGGGGTAGGGCGAGCCCCGTGGGGATCGAAATGGTGGGGCTCCGGGGCCCGCGCCCCGCCCGGCGCAGCCGGTCACCCCCGGGCGCACCGCCTACGGGACGCGTGTGCGGATGGCCTCTGCGAACGCGAGGAGGTCGTCCAGGTGGTTCTTGACCACGTCCTCCACGACCGTCAGATCGACCTCCGCGTAGCCGTGGACGACCACGTTCCGGAATCCCGCCATGTCCTCGAGCTTGGTCGCGAGCGCGGCGTCGATCCAGCGGTGGCGGGCGAGCAGCCCGAAGAGATCCCGGTTCGTGGCCGGCTCGCCGAGCCCCTCGTCGGAGACGATGTGCGACGCGACGTCCAGCGCGGCCTGCGCCGCCAGCTGGAGCGTGTGGAGCGTGAACCGCTCCTCGCGGACGTCACGGCGCAGGGTCTCGGGCCGGCCCAGCGTCCGGAGTCCTTGACGTAGGCTTCGATGAGACCGAGCTTCTTCCGGACGAGAGCGGGGTCGGTCACCGGGCGGCACGCTCCCGGTCGCGGCACCGCTTGAGGATCGGCTCGAGGTCCCAGTAGACGTTCCGGAGGTTCACCTCGAAACGGATGCGCGCCGCGCGGTCGCGCTCGAGGATCAGCCGTCCGTGGCGAAGGACGCGGATCGCGAGGTCCGGCGGCGCCGTGTTCAGGCACACGACCTCGACCGGACGGCGAAGCTCGCGTTCGAGCGCGCCCTCGAGCTTCATCGGCGGGGACCCGAGCACCGAGGGCGGCCGCTCTGCATAGAGGACCGCGACATCCACGTCGCTCGACGCCTTCGCGGTCCCGCGCGCGACGCTTCCGAAGAGGTAGGCCGCGACCAGCCCGGGATGCGCGAGGAGGATCGGCTGCGTGCGGGCGACGAGGGTCTCTGCTTCCACCGAACGCCCAGTATAGCGGGGTTCTCCGGCGGATCTGCGCGCCCTGCGATATGGTGAGGGACGTGCGCCGATCCGTGGTCACCCTGCTCCTCCTGGCCGGCTGCGCTGCGCCGCTGCCGCGCCGGCTCGCGGACGGCGACCCGAAGGCGGAGGAGGAGTGGGAGGGGCTCACGCCCGAGCGCCGGCTCGAGGTGATGCGGGAGGGGCTCCGGGGAGGGGACCCCGAGGCGCGCCGCGTCGCCGCGGCCGCGCTGGATCCGATGTGCCTCACGCTCGAGGAGATCCGCCTCCAGATGGCGGTGCTCGCGGAGCGGCCCCTCGAGATCGAGGAGTCGCCGTACGACTGGACCTCGTCCCACCCGCTGCCGGTCGGGTCGCCCGACCTCCCCGCGATCTGGATGGCGTCGACCAGGGCCGAGTGCTCGGACGCGCTCGTGCGGACGATCGTCGAGCTCCACCGCGCGTCGCTGCCCTCGCACATCCCGGCGCTCGTCGAGCTGCTGCCGGACGCGAACTCTGATCTCCTTCCGGTCCTTCTCTGGCAGCTCGCGCTCCTCGCCGACGAGACGGACGAGCACCGCGCCGACGTCGCCCGCGGGCTCCTCTACATCCTCGGGCGGATCCGCTCCGAGCGGCCCGGCGGTCCTCCCCCGGGCCCCCTCCCCGTCCGCGTCGATGAACGCGAGGCGTTCCTGACCCTCGCGGAGGCCACGTGGGGCCTCGCCGCGGACGGCGGCTTCGGCCAGGCGCAGCTCCCCGACGAGATGTGGGCGACGGCGCCGCGCCTCTGGCTCCACCGCTGGGCGAAGGAGGTGCGGCTTGTGGCCGCGGACCGCCCGTTCCTCGCGCGCGTCGCGAGGGAGGCGGAGCCGCTGCAGGCGCAGGTGTGGGCCGTGCAGCGGCTCGCGCGGCTGGGCGACGACGCGACGCTCCGCAAGGTCGCGCGCGGCGATGACGACGTCGCGTTCGTCGCCGCCGCCGAGCTCGCGAAGCGCGGGGACCGGACGCGCCTCGACGAGCTCCTGCCGGAGGAGGCGAGCCTGACGCTCCTCTGGTTCGCGGCCCCGGAGCAGGCGCGCGAGGAGTGGACGCACCGGTGCCTAAAGGACGTGAAGGACGCGAAGGAGGCGATCGAGCGCGGGGAGGGGTGGTCGCCCTCGATCCTCATCGAGAAGCCGGAAGAGACCGAGGCCCTTTGGGGGATCCGGATCGCGCCCGGGGAGCTCCGTTGGATCGGCGAGCAGATCGTCGCGCTCGATGCGCCGCCGGAGACGCTCGCGCTCCACTACCTGGATCGGAACCCCGACGCGTTGACCGCCGAGGCCGCGCGCGGCGTGCTCGCGCGGCTCTCGCCGACGGATCCGTACTCGCTGGAGGACTTCCTCGGTCTCTCTGAGGCGCGCGACCGCGCCGCGGTCGTCGAGCTGCTGGACCGCTGGGCGGCGGAGGAGGAGGGACGGGAGGCGCTCCTCTTCCTCGCGCGGCTCGGCGAGGCCGCGCGCTCGGAGGAGATGATCGCGGCATGGGACGAGGATCCGGAGTGGTGGGCGATCGGGCGGGTGCGCGATCCGCGGGTCGCGGCGTTCCTCGAGAAGAAGGCGAAGGGCGACGATCCGCTGGCCGCGCTCGATGGGCTGGCCACGTTCCACGGTCTCGTGGCGCCGGGCTTCGCGCAGCGGAGCGAGTTCATCGACGCGGACTGGGCGGAGGAGCCGTTCGCGGGCGCGCGGCGGCTGATCGTCGAGGGGAAGCCGGTCGAGGCGGTGATCCGCCTCGCGGAGCGTGACGACCTCGCGGCGTGGGCGGCGGCGGCGCTCGCGGGCAGTCACGATCCGGCTGCGACGGCGTTCCTGCGCCGGATGCGGGAGGAGCGGTGGCGCGGCGTCTACTGGGTCGCGACCGCGGCGCTCGCGACGAGCGGCGACGCGGACGCGATGGCCGAGTGGCGCGCGTTCCTCGCCGAGGACCGGACCTGGATGATCGACAGCCTCCAGGGCTGGGACACGCGGCGTTGGTCGATCCTCACCGCGGGCGGCGACGAGGCGCTCGTCAGGCACTGGGTCTCGCGCATCAACACGAACTGCTGCCAGAAGTTCTACGCCTACTGCGCGCTCTCCGGGCTCTATCCGACGATCGCGCTCGAGAGCGAGGGCCCGGGCGACTGGGGGCAGAAGGGCAAGGCGATCGCCGCGTGGCTCGACGGCCACCGGTTCCAGCGGAGCGAGATCCTCGGCGGGCTCGTTCCCAGAGCGTCGATACGATGAGACCGCCGGCGCTGTGCTGGATCGGCTTGACGATCGGCATCTTCGGCTTTGCCAATTGCACGAGCCCGCCGGGAGGCGGGGGCGGCCTCGCGGGAAGCGAGAGCTGCGCGACGTGCCACGAGCAGGAGGCGCGCTTCACGCAGTACGGAGCGCATCGGACGGTTGCGTGCGAACGGTGCCACGGGCCGGGCGCGGAGCACGCCGCGGCAGAGAGCGGCCTTCGGCCCGCGATGGGTCTCGGCGACGTCGATCTCTGCCTCTCGTGCCATGAGGCGGGCTCGGAGCCGTCCTTGGTCTCCACGATAGAATCCTTCGAGGCTCATCTGAAGGCGCTCGAGCGTGATCACAGGATCAAGCTGGATCGGCAGAAGTCCGGGAGGGGCTGCGTCTACTGCCACGACCCCCACCTCCTGGAGTAGGCCGATCGTCGTGGGACGGGGCGCCCCGGACGTGCCGAGAGGGGGTGCATCGTGAGATCCGCCGCGCTCGTTGCCGTGCCCGCGGGCCTTTTCGTCCTCGTGTCGCTCGCCGGAAGCGGCATGGCAGAGGACCGGGAGAACGCCCTTGGCCAGGATCTCTGGCGCTCGTGCTCCTCATGCCACTGCGTCCCCGATCCGCGCATCGCGGAGGACGAGGACTGGCTCAAGCTGAACGAGACCACGACGTGCATCTCGGGCGAGAGCGACACGCCCGAGGCGCGCAAGGCGCTGATCGACTACCTGCACGCGGAGAAGACGATCCGCCCGCTCCTGATCGACGAGAAGCACGGGGCGGCGCAGGGATCGACGTGCGGACAGGTCCGCGTCCCTTCCTCGGCGGGCAGCGCCTACCTGAAGGCGGAGCGCAAGTCCGTCCGCGACGGGAGCCCGCCGAAGATCCGGCTGCGGTGGGAGAAGAGCGAGAAGGGGACGACCCTCGCGGTTCCCAAGGGGGAGTACCGCGTCATCAGCTACGCCTTCTACCGCGCGGACGAGCAGGGGCGACGGTGGATGGCGTCCGGCAGCTCGGCGGAGGGATGCGCGCAGGTGACGATCGGCGGCGACGCGGAGGCGACGCTCGACCTCGTTCCCGAGATCCAGGGGCACCTGAGCTGCGAGCGGCGCGAGGGCGGCCATGTGCTCGGGTTCTTCATGACGGATGGAGGCGGGAAGCGCATGTCGCTCTCCTGCGGGGGGAAGCTCGTGAACCCGGGCTGGCTCATCACGGGAGCCGAAGGGGAGCGGATCGACGCGGGCGACTTCGAGGTGACGTGAGGGAGCTACAGCCATCCTTGGAGTTCCAAGGACGACGCGGACGACCTGACGCTCGAGCTGATCTTCGAGACGGGCCCCTTCCGGCTGAACGGCGAGACGGCCGTCCCGTTCCGGAAGCCCGGGAAGGACCCGAACGCCAAGGGGTGCTGAGGGAAGTAGCGTCGTCCCTGCGGGTCGCAGGGACTTCGAAGCCCGCCCGGGGCTCCCGCGCCCGACCGGCGAGGCGACGCTGCTGGTCACGGCTGGGGCTTGCTTGGGCATGGCGCACGGTCGACAGGAGCCCCGCCGATGCCACAGAACTCGAGATCGTCCTCGGGCGTCAGGGGCCGCCGGCGTCGTCTCCACGCCGAAGACGGCATGATGGGCGCGAAACGACTGTTGATTCGCGGCGGCGGTGCACTACACTGTAGTGCATGTCGAAGACCGAGGTCTACGCGTGGCGGATGTCGCCCGATCTCAAGATGGCCCTCGAGGATGCGGCCCGGCGCCAGGGTGTTCGCGTGTCCGTCCTCCTGGAACGCGTCGTGCGGGGGTGGCTCGAGGAGCACGAGAGCGCGCGGCGGAGCGAGGAGGAGGAGCGCATACGGGCGCGCGCCCTGCGATGCGCCGGGGTCCTCGCGGGGGGCGACCGGAAGCGGTCGAGCCAGGTGAGCCGGCGCGTGCGAGAGCGGCTCACGGCACGGAAGGCGCGCCGTGCCCGCACCTGAAGTCCACGGCCTGATCGACACGGGCGCGATGGTCGCGATCCTCGACCGGAACGACGAGTGGCACGGCGCCTGTGTCGAGGCGCTCTCGTCGCTGCGGCTCCCCTTCGCCACGACCGCCGCCGTGCTCGCGGAGCTGTTCCACCTGGTCGGCGACGATCCCCACGGCCCGTCCAGCGCGTGGGCGTTCCTCCGCTCCGGCGCGGTCGTGCTGGCCCCGGTCGAGGAACGGGACCTGCCGCACCTCGAGAGCCTCATGAAGCGCTACGCCGACCGCCCCATGGACTTCGCCGACGCCACCCTCGTGCACATCGCGGAGCGCGAGTCGCTGACGACGGTCTTCACGACCGATCACGACGACTTCGAGACCTACCGCATCGGGAAGCGGGGCAGATTCCGCATCGTTCCGTCCCGCCAGCGGTCGTGACGGAGCTGAAAGCGACGGCGGGTTCGCCGCCTTGGCGGCTCCGCCGAGGAGTGGCTACCCTGGCGCGAGGCCGCGCTGGAGCTCCGACACGCGCTGCGCCTGCTCCTTGCGGACCGCGTCGAGGACGAAGCGCGGCACCCGGTACTCCTGCTCCTCCTCGCCCACGCGCTGGCAGTGCTCGCGGATCGCCGAGTAGAGCAGCTTGAACGCGTCGCGCGGCTGCGCCATCTGCGCGAGCGCGTTCACGAGCGCCTCGCGCCCCACGTCCTCCGCGAAAAGGTCGCTCAGCGAGATCCGCGACTCCTTCTCCCTGTGGCACGCCCGCATCCGCGCCGTGCAGAGGTCGTAGAGCGTCGCCCCCGACCACGCGAGGCGATCCACCACGCTCTGCTTGTCGAGGCGCGCCTCCTGGAAGAAGTCCGCGCCCTCCCGATGCACGAGGTAGCGGAGCTCGATCGGCAGGAGCATCTTGATGCCCACGCCCTCCTGCTGGAGGAACTTGCTCTCGAAGAGCGGCCACACGAGCGCGCGCATCCGCTCCGGCCGGCCCGCCACGAGCGTCGGCTCGTCGATCCGGTCGATCAGGACGATCATCCCCGCGTGGTCGAACGCGCGCAGAAGCTCCACGAACTTCCTCGTCAGCTCGTAGCGCGCGTTCGTGCCGTCGCCGCCCGGCTGCGGCCACGGCTGGTTCGCGCGGTCGCGCGGCGCAAGCTGGCGAAGCATCGCGCGGAGCTGCGGCGCCGTCCGGTCGACCGCGGGCGCCTCCGCGCGGATCTTTCGCACGAGGTTCCAGAGCCTCCCGTGCCGCCAGAGCCAGACGATCCACAGGAGCCCCGCGACGGCGGCCGCGATGCCCGCCGCGAGCGACGTCCACGTGGGGAGTCCCTGCGGCTTCACCCACCTCGCCGCGATGAAGAGCCCCGCCGCGGCGACCGTTGCGATGATCGCGCCCACCTTCGACGCCGAGAACGGCAGCCGCCAGCCGAGCTTCAACCGCCGCCGGACCTCCTGCCAGCGCCCGGGCAGGTTCCCGCCGCGCGGCCGGTCGTAGAGCGAGGCCAGGACCGCAAGCTCCACCCGCTGCTCCCGCGGCAGCCGCCGGAGCCGGTCGCGTGCGTCGGCGGGGAGCGCCGCGCCCTCCTCGTCCCCCGCGGTCCCCAAGAGCCCGTCGAGGAACCGCGTCACCGCGATCCCGAGCATCGCGTCCTGGTGGTCCGGCAGCCGGAACCCCTTCATCAGGGCGTCGGCCCCCGGACCCCCCCTATGCCGCGCCACGAGATCGAGCACCGGATTCATGTCGTCGTACGGGACGAGCAGGACCCTCTTCTTCTGCTTCTCGCGGTTGTGCTCCCCGATCTTTCGCCCGATGAGCAGCCGGAGCGCGGTCTTCCCCGCCCCCTTCTCGCCGAAGACGATCGCCGCGTGCGGGTGGTCGAGTGTGCCGATCACCTTGTCGAACTCCGGGTGCGCGCACTCCGGCTTGAAGACGAGCCGCTCGTAGACGGGGTCGTGCCGTGCCTCCTCCGCGCCGAAGGGGTTCTCGACGATGCCGTGGTGCGCGAAGAAGGAGGTCGGGTTCATCCTGGTTCCTTATCATGCGCGGGGTGCGCAAGGTATCGATCGGCCGACCCGGAGGTTACAGCCGCCTCGAAATCGTAGACGCCGAGGACCCCACGCCCGCCCCCGGGGAAGTCGCGATCGACGTCGAGGCCAGCGGCGTCAACTTCGCCGATTGCGTGATCCGGATGGGTTTCTACGAGTCCCAGAAAAAGCTCGTGGGGTGGCCGATCACTCCGGGATTCGAGGTTTCGGGCCGCATATCAGGGGGGGCTCCGGGGGCGGAAGTCCTCGCGGTCACCCGGTTCGGGGGCTACGCGAGCCGCGTGGTCGTGCCCGCGTCGCAGGTCTTCCCGCTCCCGCCGCGGCTCAGCCTCCATCAGGCGGCTGGGTTCCCGGTGATCTTCCTCACCGCGTACTACGCCCTCTCTGAGCTCGCGCGCCCGAAGCCCGGGAGCACGATCCTCGTCCACTCGGCGGCGGGGGGCGTGGGGGGCGCGGCGGTAGAGATCGCGAGGATCCTCGGCGCGCGCGTGGTGGGGGTGGTCGGCGCCCCGCACAAGGTCGCGGCCGTGAAGGCCGACGTCGTCATCGACAAGTCGCGGGAGGACCTCTGGGCCGCGGCAAGGCGCGCAGCGCCCCAAGGCTACGACGTGATCCTCGACGCGAACGGCGCGGAGACGTTGAAACAGAGCTACCGCCACCTCGCGCCGACCGGCCGGCTCGTCGCGTACGGGTTCCACTCGATGCTCCGGACACGTGCGGACGGGCGCGTGCGCTGGCTGCCGCTGCTGCGCTCCTACCTGAAGACGCCGCGCTTCGACCCGATCCGGATGGTGAACGAGAACCGGAGCCTCCTCTGCTTCAACCTCAGCTACCTCTTCGCGAAAGAGGATCTGCTCAGGGAGGCGATGGGGCAGCTCCTCGGATGGCTCGCGGAGGGGAAGCTCCAGCCGCCGCCGGTGACGGCCTATCCGGTCGCGGAGGTGGCGCGCGCCCACCGCGACCTCGAGTCGGGCCGCACGGTGGGCAAGCTCGTGCTCACGTTCCGGTAGCTCCGGTCTGACCGAGCTCCTTCAGGAACGTCTCGACCGCAGCCCCCTTCGCGGTCTTGTCGGGCGCGGCCTTGATCTTCGCCATGTGGTCGCTCGCCTGGGACTTCTGGGCGCAGGCGTCGCAGAGGTTCACCTTGTGGGGGATCGTCCCCGTGAAGAGCGTGTGGGTGAACGTCGCGTGCGCGCCGCACTTGATGCACCGCATTCCGGACCCTCCGTTGTGGTCCACGATCCTAAACAATCCCTCCGGCCGATGGGGAGGCGTTCCCCCCGGGCCCCCCTCCCCTCCCGCGCGCAGGCGATGCGGACCCGCGGAGAAAGCCCTAGAATCCCGGTCTCGTGCGGGCGACCCAGACCCCCTCCCTCGTCGGCAAGAAGCTCGGCAACTACGAGATCGGACCCGTGCTCGGGGAGGGGGGGATGGGGACCGTCTACCGCGCCCGGACGGTGAACGAGGGGGCGGCGGGGGCCGCCGGCAGCATGGTCGCGCTCAAGGTCTTCCACCCCGAGCTCGTCACGGACGAGGTGACCTTCCGGCGGTTCCAGCGCGAGGCGGAGCTCGGGATGCGGATCCGCCACGGAAACGTCGTCCGGACCTACGAGATCGGGAGCGACACGCTCGACGGCGCCGCCTACCACTTCATGGCGATGGAGATCGTGGAGGGGCAGACGGCGCGCGACCTCATCCAGGAGATGGGGACCGTGCCCGAGCACCTGATCTACCTCCTCGCCGACCAGGCGCTCGACGCGCTCGGCGCGGTGCATGCGCAGGGGATGATCCACCGCGACCTGAAGCCCGAGAACCTCGTGCTCACGACCGAGCACCGGCTCCTGCTCATGGATCTCGGCGTCGCCCGGCTCCAGCAGGAGGGGCGCGATCTCACGCGCGCGGGGGAGTTCGTGGGATCCCTCGCCTACGCGGCGCCGGAGCAGTTCCTCGACCAGGACCACGTCGGGCCCGCGGCCGACATCTACGCGCTCGGCGTCGTGATGTACGAGATGGCGACGGGCAAGAACCCCTTCGGCGCGGCGGAGCTCTCGACCGTGCTCACGCAGAAGGTGAAGGGGATCGTGCGGCGCCCTCGCCTCGTGTACCGCGACCTCGAGCCCTTCCTCGAGGAGGTGATCCTCACCTGCCTCAGGCAGGATCCGGCGGAGCGGTTCAAGTCATGCGAGGAGATGCGCGAGGTGCTCCGCTCCGGCGAGGTCGGCGAGTGGTGGAAGAAAAAGACCGCCGGCGGGGCCTTCCCGGCCGCGGCGAAGGCGCTGAAGCGCCTGCGCCCGCCGCGCGAGGCGCCGCTCGTCGGCCGCGGGACGGACCTCGACGCGCTCCACCAGGCCTACGAGGCGGCGCGCGGCGGGCAGGCGCGCGTGATCCTGCTCGCGGGAGGGCGCGGCGTCGGGAAGTCGCGGCTCGTCCACGACTTCCTCGAGGAGCTTCTCGCGCCGGACGGGCCGATCGTGGTCGCCGGCAGGTGCGTGGAGCAGGCGGGGCCCTACCACGCGATCGTCGAGGGGCTTTCCGACTACCTCGGCGCCGACGAGGCGAGGCTCGCGGCACTCCTGCCCGGCTCCGCCGCGTCCGTGCCCGCCGTCGCGCGCTTCCTCGCCGGCGGCGACGGCGCGGCGGCGTTTCTGGCCACCTTCCCGGCGCTCCTCAAGAGCCTCGCGACCGGCCGCCCGGTCGTGCTCTGCGTCGAGGACCTCCAGCGCGCGGGCCCCGAGACGATCGAGCTGCTCGGGCTCCTCGCGCGGTCGCTCCGCGACGAGGCGGTGCTCCTGCTCGCGACCTTCCGCCCCGCGGAGGTCGCCGAGGGGGCGCCGCTCCACGCGCTCATCGCCTCGATCGCGCAGCGCCCCGGTGCGATGACGCAGGAGGTGCAGCCGCTCACCCGCGACGCGTCGGAGGAGCTCGTGCGCTCGATCGTGCGGCAGGGCCGGACCGTGCGCGCGCTCGGGCGCATCCTCTACGAGCGCACGGACGGCAACCCCTTGCTGCTCCTCGAGATGATCGCGCACCTCCGGTCCGAGGGCGCGCTCGTGCCCGCGGAGGACGGGTTCCTCCTCACGCGGCCCGTGGAGAAGGAGGCGCTCCCGGAGGGTGCGCGCGACCTCCTTCTCGCCTCGCTCGCGGGGCTCGACGAGGCGCAGAAGGAGCTGCTCGAGGCGGCGGCCGTGCAGGGGCCGGAGTTCGACCCCGCGCTCCTCGCGGCCGTGAGCGGGCAGCGGAAGATCCAGCTCCTGAAGACGCTCGCGCTCCTCGAGAGGAAGCACCGCGTGATCGCGAGCGCCGGCCGCGATGCCTTCCGCTTCGCGAGCCGCGGCCTCCAGCACGTCGTCCACGAGGGGATCGAGCCGAAACGGCGGGCGGAGCTGCACGGGAAGTGCGCCGACGCGATCGAGGCCCCCGGAGCCCCCCCCGATGCGTTCGCGAAGACGCGCCACCTGCTTTTCGCGGGCCGCCTCGCCGAGGCGACCCCCGAGCACCTCTCGATGGCCTTCGACCACGCGACGCACCAGCTCCACCCGGGGCTCGCGGCGGACTTCCTCGAGGCGGTCGTCGCGGCGCTCGGCGACGACCGGGGAGAGGCCCGTTTCGACGCGCTCATGCGGCTCGAGTCGCTCCACGGGTTCGCCGGCCGGCGCGAGGCGCGGATGGCCGCGCTCGAGCGCGCGCGGGCCGAGGCGGAGCGGCTCGGCGGCGCGGGCCCGCGCGGGCGCGTCCACATGGGGTTCGCGGCCGCCTTCCTCCGCGCCGGCTCGTTCGACCGCGCGCGCGAGGAGGCGGAGCAGGGGCTTGCGCTCGCGCGCGAGGCCAAGGACCGCGACGCGGAGACGGGGTGCCTCCAGGTGCTCGGCTTGATCCTCCACCGCCGCGGCGACTACGCGGGGGCCGCGGCGCGCTTCGAGGAGGCGCTCGCGCTTCGGCGCGAGGCGGGCGACCGGCGCGGCGAGGCGCACGCGCTCCAGGCGCTCGGCGCCGTGCTCGGCGAGCTCGGCGAAGGGGCCCGCGCGCGGACGGCGAAGGAGGAGGCGCTCGGGATCTTCCGCGAGCTCGGCGACCGGCGCGGCGAGTCGGCCGCGCTCAACAACCTCGGCAACTCGCGCGTCGAGGCGCTGCAGCTCGAGGAGGCGCTCCTCTGCTACCAGCAGGCGTCGAAGATCGCGCGCGAGGTCGGCGACCTTCCCGGCGAGGCCGTGGCGCTCTACAACGAGGGGCGCGCGCTCGCCGCCCTCGGGCGGATCGACGAGGCGAAGGACTGCTTCACCCACGCGCTCGACCTCTACCGCGAGCTCGGCGACCCTGCGGGCGAGGCCGAGGTGCTCGACGACCTCGGCGTCGCGATCGCGCCCTACGGCGAGGTGACCGAGGCGCTCGGCCACCTCGAGCTCGCGCGCGCGACGGCCGCGCGGACGGGGCAGCGGCCGCTCCACGCCCGCTCGCTGCGCCACCTCGCGAACCTCCTCCACTCGCGCGGCGAGCGCAAGCGCGCTTGGCGCCACTACGAGGAGTCGCTCGCGCTCGCGGGGGCGCGCGGTCGCTGCCTCACGCGTGCCGACATGGGCAACGCGGCGCTGAACGAGGACGACCACGACCGCGCGGTTCGCCTCCTCGAGGAGTCGCTCGCCGAGAGCCCGACCGGGAGCCGCGCGCTCCTCGCCCTCTGCCGCCTCTCGCGTGCGCACAAGGCTGCGGGGCGGGCGGAGGAGGCAGCCGCCTGCGCGCGCCGCGCCGAGAAGATGCTCGAGGAGCTCGGCGGCGTGCCGCCCCCGCAGTACGGTCCCGAGATCTACTACAGCCTCGGCACCACCTTCGAGGCCGGCGAGGGGTCGCGGCAGTACCTCGCGAAGGCGAACGAGCTGCTCGGGGCCCGCTCGCGTTCGATCCGCAGCATGGTGCGCCGGCACCACTACCTGACGATGACCTGGCCGAACCGCGAGATCCTCGAGGAGGCTCGGAACGTCTTCGAGAACTGAACCGGGGGGCGCGGGGGGCGGCGGAGCCCCCGGAGCCCCCCGGATTCCGCGTGCCCGGCTCCCGGCCGGGCCCGTCCGCCGCAGCCGGGCCGGTCGAAGCGGCCTCGCCGGGGCCAGGCGGGCTTGCCCGCCGAAGCCCGCGAAGCGGGCGAAGGCGGGTTGCAACCGGCCCGGTGCCCCACTTAGCATGGTCCCGGAGCGGCCGTGGACGCGGTCGATGGGCACCCGGGAGTGATCGGCCGCTCGTTGTCCTCGTGGGCCGTGGCATGACGTTCCTGCTCTGCGTATCGCTCGTCCTCCAGATCGTCGCCGCCACGCTCGCGCTGCGGCTCGGGCGCGAGGCGGGGTGGGCGCGCGGCTGGCTCTTCTTCGCCGCGGCGCTCCTTCTCATGGCCGCGAGGCGGGCGGTGACGCTCGGCAACGTGCTCTCCGGGGACGTGAAGCCGGATCCGTCGGCGGAGATCGTTGCGATCGGGATCTCGATCCTGATGCTCCTCGGCGTGACGATCCTCGGGCCCATGCTCCGCTCCGCCCGGAAGGCCGAGGATGTCGTCCCGCAGCTCCTCGAGTCGGCCCCGGACGCGATGATCGCCGCCGACGAGAACGACCGTATCGCGCACGTGAACGGCGCCGCGGTGCGGCTGTTCGGGCATCCGCGGGCCGAGCTCATGGCGATGGAGGTCGCCGCGATCATGCCGGAGCGCTTCCGCGAGCGGCACCGCGAGGGGTTCCGCCGCTATTTCGCGAACCCGCGCGCGCGCCTCTTCCCGGCGAGCCATGACATGCACGTGCTGCGGAAGGACGGCACGGAGGTGCCGGTCGAGATCAGCATCGCTCCGCTCGAGACGGGAGCGAGGAAGCTGGTCGTCGGCGCGCTGCGCGACGTGAGCGAGCGCCGCCGCGCCGAGGCGGCGATCCGCGAGAGCGAGGGCCGCTACCGGTCGCTCATCGACGACGTGCTCGACAACTCCGCCGTCGGCGTCTGCATCGTCGGCCCGGATCGGAAGGTCGTCTGGGTGAACCGGGCGTTCACCGCCTTCTTCGGGCTGGACGCGAAGCGCACGGCAGGCAGCGACGCGCCCGAGCTCGCGAGCCGGCTCGCGGGCCTCGTCGAGGACCCGGAGGGGTTCCGCGATCGCCTCGTCGCCGCGTACGCGGACAACACGCGCGCGGAGGGGTTCGAGTGCCGCGTGCTCCCCGGCGACGGGCGCTGGGAGCGCTGGCTCGAGCACCGCAGCCAGCCGATCTCCTCGGGCCTCTACGCCGGCGGGCGGATCGACCAGTACGCGGACATCACCGAGCGGAAGCTCGCCGAGCAGCGCATCCGCCAGTTCGTGAACATCGCGCGGAACATGCAGCTCGGCCTCCTCGTCTACCGGCTCGACGACCGCGCCGACGACCGCTCGCTCCGCGTCGTGATCGTCAACCCGGCGGCGGAACGGATGCTCGGCATCCCGAAGGACGAGGCCCTCGGCCGCCGGATCGACGAGGTCTTCCCCGCGCTCCGCGCGCAGGGCATCCCGGCGCTCTTCGCGGACGTGATCCGCACGGGAAGCACGCGGGAGACGAGCGACTTCGAGTACGGCGACGGCCGCGTCCTGAAGAACGTCTGGGCCTTCAAGGCATTCCCGCTGCCCGACGAGTCGGTGGGGGTCGTCTTCGAGTCCGTGACGGCGCTCCGCCGGACGGAGGAGCTCGTCAGCAACATCGCCGCGGGCGTCGCGGACGCGCGGAGCGACGACTTCTTCCGCTCGCTCGTCCTCTATCTCGCGCGGAGCCTCGGGGTCGAGTGCGCGCTTGTCGGGGAGATGAGACCGCCCGGAGAGATCTCCTGCGTCGCGTTCTACAGGGACGGCGAGGTGCGGGGCGACGTACGGTACGCGCTCGACGGAACCCCGTGCGAGCAGGTCACGGCGGGGCATCTCTGCTGCCATCCCGCCGGCGTTCGGGAGCGCTTCCCGCGGGACCGCATGCTCGCGGACATGGGCGCGGAGTGCTACCTCGGGACTCCGCTTCTCGACGCGGCCGGCCGCCCCCTCGGGCTCATCGCGGTCATCGGCAGGCGGCCCCTCGCCGACCCGCCGACCGCGGAGAGCGTGCTGCGGATCTTCGCCGCGCGCGCGGCGGCGGAGCTCGAGCGCCGCCGGGACCGGAGGGCCCCGACGGCGCCCTGACCGCGAGCCTAGTGCCGGTCCCGGTGCTTCCGGACGGACCAGCCGTACTTGCTCTTCCCCTTCTTCTGGATGCCGATGCAGTCGCGGACCGCCTGCGCGGCGTCGAGCACCGCGCTCAGCTGGGTCTCGTTGATCACGCCGAGCTTCCCCAGCACGCGCGCCTGGCACTCGATCGCGGTCACATTGGCCGCGACCGCCTTGAGCTTGCCCTTGGCGTAGTGCTTCGCCGCGTTCTCGACCAGCCGCTCCAGCGAGCAATGCTTGAACTCCGTGAACCCGAGGCCCTCGACCGCGTCGCGGAGCTGGTCGATCGCCGACTCGCAGCCGGTCGGCCCCTCCGACGTCGTCGGCTCGGGCGGCGGCTCCGCCTCGTACGTGACGAAGTTGAAGTCGGTCCCGGAGACCGGCCACGGGTTGCCGCTGCAGCTGTAGGCGGTTCCCGAGGCGTAGGGGTCCCCGCTCTGCCCCATCCACATGAGGACGGTCGTGGGCGGCGTCACCCACTCGATCAGGTACGTGCTCCCCGGCGTCATCGTGATCGCCGGGAAATCGAACCGCACGAGCATCTGGGTGTTCGCCGAGAGGGGCCCGGCCACGAACGTGGTCGTCTCGCCGAGCACCGTGCCGGTCGAGGATCCGTCCCGGATCCGCGCGGTCGTCGATGCCCCCTCGGTCGGGAAGGCCGAGCCCGCCATCAGGCGCAGCTCGACCGCCACGAGATTGTCCGCCGAGGGAACGAAACTCTGATGGACGCTGCCGTTCAGGATCGGCGGGCTGCCGCAGCCGAAGCCGCTGCCCCCCGCCGGGTCGTTCTGCTGGTCCACGACGCCCTGGGCAAGGGCGCCGCTCGCCATGAGCAGCAACGCCATCGAGGCAATTGCCGCCCGCGGCAAAAGGGATCGCATCGTCGTACTCCTTTCACCGCTACCCTCCGGAGGCAAGGAAACCACTCCGCAGGGGCAGGACAAGCGAGGGCGGTTTCCGTGTCCCGCTTCCGGACGCCGTGGCACGTTCGTGACGAAACGGCGCCGGTTCCGGTTTCGCCGTCTCGATTCGTGTCGCCGCGAAGGGTCCCCCCTGCCCCCCGCCCCCCGAACCCCCCTGCTACCGGATGGTCGTGATGCAGAGGACCGTATCGAGAAGATCCGCGTCGCCGTTCAGGTCGGCCCCCGCCATCGCCTCCGATGTGGGGAAGACGAAGGTGCCCGTGCCGGTGCGGAGCGGCTGGGCGACGCCCGCGGAGCACTCGCCCGCGAAGTAGGGCGTCGGCGAAAGGAACGGCGGCGGCGAGAGGCTCGGGTTCAGCGCGATGAGCTCCAGCGCGGAGTCCGCGGTGTCGCCGTCGCCGTTGAGGTCGCCGTAGGCCGCCGACTGCCCCTCGGGAAGCACCGCCGCGATCCGCACCTCCTGCGGCGAGAGACGGAGAAACGTCCCGCTCGTCGCGATGATGCCGAGCCCGCGCGGGGCGGGCACCGGGTCCCCGAGGTCGATGTAGAACTGCACGACGTCGGCCGTGCTGCCGTTCCCGTTCAGGTCCCCGCCCCCCTGCGCCGCCTCGTCGACGCCCACGAGCGCGTCGATCCCCGAGAGCGCATAGCCGGCCGCCGCGAGCGCGAGGCTCGCCACCGCCCCCGGCGAGGTCGCCGTGTCCACGAGGAAGAGGACGGCGTCCGCCTTGTCGCCGTCGAGGTTCAGGTCCGTGCCGCCGAACCCCGAGGCCCCTTCCGACACGGCCACGAGGCCGCGCGTCCCGTCGATCGCGGGCGTGCGCGCGGCGAGCGCGACCGTCGCGTGGAGGTTCAGCGTGGCCGGCGCGGTCGTGTCCACCCACGCGAGGATCGAGTCCAGCTGGTCGAAGTCGTTGTTGAGGTCGCGCTTCTGTCCCGCCTCGCTGACGGCCACGATCGCCCGCGCGCCGCCGGCGCCGATGCCGACGGAGGTCGCGCCCGCCACGGCGAACGACGGGATCGACGGCGTGAAGGGAAGCGTCTCGCCGGAGCCCGTCGCGAGGTCGTAGACCGCGAGGACGGCGTCGGTCGCGTCGGCGTCGTTGTTCAGGTCGATGCCGTTGTCGCTCGCCTCGTCGATGAAGTAGACCGCGGCGTTGTTCGTGAGCGCGAACGGGTGGTTGGCCACCGCGCGCGCCGCGCCCCCGCCGATCCGCCGCAGGGTCGGCACGCCGGGCGTGAAGTCGATCGCGTGGAGGGCGAAGTCGAGGAGGTCGCCGTCGCCGTTGAGCGACACGCCCTGCGAGGCCTCGCTCGCCGCGTAGAGCACGCGGCCATTCCGCGCGACGAGCTGGGTCGTCGGGGCGTGGGCGGGGGCGAGGAGCGGCGAGACGGCGAACGGGGCGCCGGCGAAGGCGCGCGGCACGATGTCCGTCTGGTCGCCGTCCCCGTTCCGGTCCGCGCGCGCGGCGGCCTCGGACTCGAGGAGGACGAATCCCCCCGTGGTGCCCGCGCCGGTGCCCGCGAACGGCGCCGCGACGGCGGTGTTCAGGGGGTTCGTTCCGGGCACGAAGGGCCGCGCGGGGTCGTAGACGAACCAGATGAAGTCCGCGAAGTCGCCGTCCCCGTTGAAGTCGCTGCCGGCCTGCCCCGTCTCGCTGACGAGGAAGGCGATCTGGACGTCCGACGCGACGATCCGGCCGACGACCGCGAGCCCCATGGGCCGCACGGCGCCCGTCGCCGTGTCCACTTCGTGGAGCACCTCGTCGAGCAGGTCCCCGTCCGCGTTGAGGTCGGTCCCCATCTCCGCCTCGGAGGCGGCGGCGTAGGCAAGCGTGCCGAGCGACGTCGCGTTCGGGTAGGTGAGCCCGACCGCGAGACCGGTCGTCACGGTATCGGCATAGGGAGGCGGGGGGGGCGGGGGGGGGTCGTCGTCGCCCCCGCCGCCACCGCAGGAGAAGAGAAGGAGTAGGGGCCAGAGGCGCCTCAAGTGCAGACGAAAAAAGGCGCCTGAGGGCGCCCTTTCTTCCTCAGAAGAGCATAGCCGCGCAAGGCGCCCCTTGCAACGCGCGCCGGGACCCCGTTGCCAGGCGTCACCGTCCGATTCCGGGGCGGCTTCCCGCCCAGCGCCTAGAATCCGGCGTCATGCCCCGCCTCCAGAACCAGATCGCGCTTGTGACCGGCGCCAGCGCCGGGATCGGCCTCGCGACCGCAAGGCTCCTCGTGGGGGAGGGCGCGAAGGTCGTGCTGAATGCCCGGAGGCAGGACCGCCTCGACGCGCTCGCCGCCGAGCTCAAGGGCGTTGCCGTTCCCGGGGACGTCACCGACGCGGCCGTCCGCGCGCGGCTCCTCGATGCGTGCGGCGGGCGCGTGGACATCCTCGTCAACAACGCGGGGTACGCCGAGGCGGGGCCGGCCGAGATGGTGAAGGAGGCGGCCGCCCGCTGGCAGCTCGAGGTGAACTTCTTCGCCGCGGCCGCGCTCATGCAGGGCGTGATGCCGTTCATGCGGAAGCAGCGCTCGGGGAGGATCGTGAACATCTCCTCGGTCGCCGGCCGCTTCGGATACCCGCTCTTCGGCTGGTACTGCGCGAGCAAGCACGCCCTCGAGGGGCTCAGCGACGCGCTTCGTCTCGAGGCGCGGCCTTGGGGCGTCCACGTCTCGCTCATCGAGCCCGGGCCCGTCGAGACGGAGTTCTTCGACGTGACGAAGGACCGCGCGGAAGGCCATATCAACGACACCTCCTCCCCCTACGCCCCCTTCTTCCGGCACGTCGACGAGGTGGAACGCGAGATGATGGGCCGCGCGGTCACGGCGGAGCGGGTTGCCGGCGCCGTCCTCTCCGCCTGCCTCGCCCGCAGCCCGCGCGACCGCTATGTGGTGGCACCGATGGCGAAGAGCACGGTTCTCGCGCTGCGGCTCCTGCCCCGCTCGTGGGTGGACAGGCTCGCATCCCGCCAGTTCCGCGTCCCGCGGCCGGAGGAGCTGCGGTAGCCGTGCGGCGGCTTCTCCTCCTGGCACTCGTGGGCGCCGCCGCGGCGGAGACCCGCACGGCGCAGCAGATCCTCCTCGACCACGCGCGCGCGCTCGGCGCCGCGGAGGGCGCGAAAACGCTCGTCGCCACGGGCGATCACGGCCGCACCTCCTTCCTCCTCCCGGCGACCTGCCGCCGCGATCTCGCGGGGCGCGACGAGTGGTTCGGACCGGACGGCGCCTTCGTGCGCGAGAGGGCGTTCTACGAACGGTTCCGCCCGAACCAGCGCACGACGCGCGGCGCGTACTACTGCATGAAGGCGCTCGCGGAGCCGTTCCCGCTCCTCGCGTTCCTCCGCGATCCGTCGCGGCTTGGGGTCGCCGACGCGAAGGGCCACGAGGTGCTCTTCACCGAGCGCGACGGGGCCGGCGTGCGCACGGTCTACCTGCTCGATGCGCGGACGCACCTGCTCGTGGAGGTCCGCTTCGAGGTCGAGGAGAACCGCCCGTTCTGCACGGTCCGGTTCGGCGACCACCGCGAGACGAAGGGGGTGGTGCTGCCGCACATCGTCGCCGCGCGCTTCCAGAACGAGGGGGAGACGGAGCAGGGCCGGCTCGAGCTGCGGAAGCCGGGCGAGCGCAGCGAGCACATCCGCGGCTGGGAGGTCGACGTCCCGCTCGAGGAGAGCGACTTCGTCCCGCCGGGCAAGGGTGGGGGGCCGGGGGAGGGGTTCGAGCGGCTCGTGCTGCGGGTGGGCCCCGATCCGCACGATCTCGCGGCCGGCGACCTCGACGGGGACGGGAGCATGGACCTCGCCGTCGCGTGCGAGGGGGGCATGTCGGTCCGCTTCGGCGGGCCCTCGGGCGCGTTCGCCTTCGTCCCGCTCGGCAAGGGGCACCATCACGGGCTCGTGATCGACGACTTCGACTGCGACGGGCGGGTGGAGGCGGTGACGACGTCGAACGTCGATCCCGACCGGACGTTCTTCCTCGTGGGCTTCGACCGCGAGCGCAAGCCGGCGACGCGCGACTTCTACGGAGCGCCGCGTTTCGTCCACGGGCTTCTCGCCGACGACTTCGACTTCGACGGGATCCCCGACGTCGCCGCGACGGGCTACGCGTCGAGGAACCTCGCGATCCGGTTCGGCAACGGGGTGATGGGGTTCCGCCCCGCGGGCACGGAGTGGCCGCTCGGGGCGCGCACCGGGAGGGAGCGCGGGCTCGGGATCGCCTCCGGCGACATCGACCGGAATCGGATGCGCGACCTCGCGGTGGCCGACGGTCTGCGCGTCGTCCTCTTCCGCGGCGAGTTCAACCTCTCGTTCCAGCCGCGGATCTCGATCCCCGAGGAGCCGGACCCGAAGGCGCCGTGGCTGCCGAGGGCCGTCGCGTTCGCGGACCTCGACGGCAACGGGCGGGACGACCTTCTCGTCGCGCGCGAGCATCCCCTCGAGGACCTGAAGGACGACGTGATCGTCTTCCTGAACTCCGAGTCCGGCGAGGAGCAGTCCGCGTTCCGCGCGACGGCGTCCGCGGACATGGGCGAGCGCGTGCAGGCGGTTGCCGCGGGTGCGTTCGACGCGGATCCGCCGCTCGACGTCGCAGCCGTCTCCTTCCTGTCGGGCGACCTCGTCCTCTGCCGGGGCGACGGGAAGGGCGGCCTCGGCCCGGCGCGGCGGCTCGCGAGCGGCCGCGGCCCCTGCCGCCTCGCGCTCGCGGACTGGGACGGCGACGGGCGGTGCGACATCCTCGTCTCGAACCGCCTCGACGACACCGTCTCGGTCTTCCTCAACCGGCAGCAGGGCGTGCCGCGGATGCCCGCGCCGCCGGCGCGCGCGACGCTCGCCGCGGGGCCGGTCGAGGAGGCGTTCGCGCTCAAGGGCCTCTCGGAGCCCTACGTGTTCGCGGGGGAGTTCCGGCTGCCGAAGGAGATCGAGGACCCTTCGGGGATCGCCTGCCTCGGCAGCACGCCGCTCGCGGACCAGTTCGTCGTCGTGTCGGACAAGCGCTCCGCGCTCTTCCGCGCGACGCTCGACCGCGTGGGCAAGCGCCTTCTCGTCGGCCCCCCCGTGCCGCTGATCGGCCTCGAGGGGGAGCGGCTCGACCTCGAGGCGGCGACGTGGGACCACTGGACCGGCAACCTCTTCCTCGGCTGCGAGGCCGACGGGACGATCGTGCGCGCGGACCTCTTCGGCCACGTGCTCGGCCGCGTGAAGACCGGCATCGAGTCCACGGGCAACGACGGCATCGAGGCGGCGTGCTTCCGCCGGCTGAAGGACGGCACGCCGCTGCTCTACGTCTTCCGCGAGCGGATGGGCACGACCGGCCGGCAGCCGCCGTTCGACGTCTACGGCCTCGAGGAGGATCCGTTCTCGCTCGTGCCGCGGCACAAGGGCCTGAAGCTCCCCGCACCCCTACTCGATCAGACGGACGCCGTGGCGATCGCCGGCAGGATGTTCGTGGTGAGCCGGCTCACGCGCGAGATCCTCGAGATCCGCTTCGAGGACGACCTCCCCGGCAAGGAGGTCCGCCGCGCGTCCTACGGGAAGCTCGTGGACGATCTCCTGGGCCTCCGGAACCGGCGGTACCCGCTGTTCGGCAACGTCGAGGGGATCGCCGCCGACTGGAATTTCGACATCTTCCTCCTCGTCGACAACAACCGCGAGACGATGGGGATCGAGGGGAGGAACCGCGGCAGCGAGGGCCGGCTGCTCTGGTTCAAGTGCACGGGGACGGCGCCGCCGCGGGAGCGGGCGGAGCGCTGGCGCGTGCGGCGGCTCATCGTGCCGGAGGGGGAGGGGGCGCGGGGGAGGGCGGAGGCGCTGCTCAGGCGCGCGCGCGAGGGCGTCGCGCCGGACCGGCTCGCCGACGAGGCGGGGCTCGATGCGCCCGCATGGATCACGGCGGTGGACAACCGCATCCGTCCGCAGCCGGGCGAGCTGAACCTCGAGAAGCTGCCGCTGGCGCTGGCGCGGCTGGTCGAGAACCAGCAGCCGGGCGACATCGACCTCTGCGAGTATCATCCGCAGGAGGCGCCGGACGGTTGGTCGATCGTGTGGAGAGTGGAGTAGCGATGCGTCGCGTGCGGCCCACGGTCCTTTCCGTCGCGATCCTCCTCGCCGCGTGCGGGGACAAAAGGCCGGCGGAGCAGCCCGAGACGGAGCCTCAGACGGCGCCTGACCGGAAGCCCCTTCCGGACGAGGGGTCCGGGGACGGCGCGGTCCCGGACCACATCGTCTACGACCAGATCCTCATCGCGTTCAAGGGCTCGTACCAGGTGACGGACCCGCGCACGAAGCGGGTGGAGATCCTCTCGGATACCGACCGCCCGCGCGATGCGGCGAAGGACCTCGCGGCGAGGGTCTTCGACCTGGCACGCTCCGGCGCGGACTTCCCCGCGCTGAAGCGGGAGTACACGGACGCGAGGACGGGCGACGGCGAGCCGAGCGGCCTCGTCCACGCGGCGCGGGACGGCGTGCGGAAGGAGACGCACGAGATCTACCGGGGCACGCTCTACCCGGGCCCCGCTGCGGTGATCTTCAATCTGAAGGTCGGCGAGGTCGGCCTCATCGAGCACGACCCGAAGCGTTGCCCGGACGGCTGGCTCATCGTGAAGCGGGTGAAGTAGCCCCGCTGCGCGCGCCGCCGGCCCGCCGGCATACGGACCCCAGGGTCCGTGCCTCGCCGGTGCAACCGTTTGCCCCGCAACGACTTCCGTCGTCCGGACCCGGTACTCGGTACCTGGTGTCAGCGCAGGGCGGTGCGGAGGTCGGAGAGGCGGCGGCGGAGCGATTCGAGGACCGGGCCCGAGGACTCGTCGGCGGGCACGGCGGCGGCCACGAGACGCTCCACCTCCTCGAGGCGGCGCGCGTAACGCTCGCGGATCTCGGCCTTCGGCGCGGCGTCCGGGCCCGCCGCGGCGTACGCGACCTGGTCGAGCGTGAAGGCGCGGGAGCGGCACGCCGCGTACGCCATCGACCGGCGGAGCTCCCGGTCGATCAGGCCCTCGTTCGCCGCCTCGCGGAGTGTCGCGAAGACCTCGGGATCCCCGCGGTTGCAGAGGCTCTCGAGGTAGCGCTCCTTCCCCTTGCGCGTGACCGCCGGGTCCGCGAGGAGCCCGCGCGCCGTCGCCACCGCGCGGTCGGCCGGCAGCAGCTCGAGCGCCTGGGCGAGCCTCGCGGGATCCGTCCCGTCCTCGCCGCGCGGGCTCCGTGCGATCACCTCCTCCGCCGTCCCCGCCGGATCGGCGCGCGCGACGAGCGAGACGATCTCGGTGGCGACCTCCACGTCGCCCGGGCCCGCCTTGAGCGCGCGGTCGAGCGCCGGCGCCGTGAACCCGCTCTCGCCGCGCCGCGCGAGCCCCGCGGCGATCTGGTACGCCTCGTCGGCCGACGAGGTCGCCGCGAGCACGCCGAGCAGCGCGTCGCGCGCCTCCGTGCCCGGGATCTCGAGCAGCGCCGCGATGTACGCCGCCCGGAGAGAGGGGAACCCGCGAGGCCGACCGTCCTCGAAGGTCCAGTGCGGCGCGATCTCGACGTCGGGCTCGTTCGCCAGCCGCGCGCGGAGCTCCGCGACCGCCGGGGAGCCGCGCCGCGCGCACTCCCGCACGAACTCCTCGAGGAGCTGCTGCACCTCCGGCGCGTGCTGGAGCGCCCTCACGCGCCGCGCGACGTCGGGCACGTCCTCGGGCGCGGAAATCGGGGGGGCGGGGGGGGCGACCGGCGTCGTGGCGTGCTCCGGGGAGCCCCGGAGGCCGCGGCGGATGGGGTGGCGGAAGACGAAGAGAAGGCCGAGAGCGAAGGCGAACGCGACGGCGGCGACGAGGAGGAACGTGCGCACCCCCCCTGCGCCCCCTTTTCCCGCTACCGCGCCTTGGCGGTCTTCCGCTTGCGTCCCTCGGCGATCTTCCGTTCGGCGAGGAGGATCGCGGCGCGGTTGGAAGCGATCTTCTCGCGGTCGGCCGTCACGAGGATGTCGTGCACGGCGTTGTAGATGTTGTTCACCTTCTGGAGCGCGCGCTGCTCGTTGTAGCCGCCCGGCTCGAGCTCGACCGAGACGTTGATGATGCCGCCGGCGTTGATCACGAAGTCGGGGGCGTAGACGATGCCGCGCTCGCGGAGGCGGTCGCCGTGCTGCTCGGAGAGGAGCACGTTGTTCGCGGCGCCGGCGACGATCCTGCACTTGAGGCGCGGGATCGTGTCGTCGTTGATCACGGCGCCGAGCGCGCAGGGCGCGAACACGTCGCATTCGAGGTCGTAGATCTCCTCGGCCTTGACGAGCTTCGCCCCGTGCTTGTCGACCATCATCTTCGCCTTCTCGGCGACGATGTCGGTGACGAAGAGCTTCGCGCCCGCCTTCGCGAGGTGCTCGCAGAGGTAGCGGGCGACGTTGCCGCAGCCCTGGACCGCGATGCGGACGTCCTTCAGGTCCTTCCCGCCGGTCTTCTCGACGCACGCCTTGATCCCGAGGAAGACGCCGATCGCGGTGAAGGGGGAGGGATCGCCGCTCGATCCCATCTCGCGCGGGAGGCCGGTGACGTGCTTGGTCTCCTGGCGGACGGTCACCATGTCCTGGACGTTCGTGCCCACGTCCTCGGCGGTCGTGTAGAGGCCCTTCAGGCTCTCCACGAACCTGCCCATGGCGCGGAAGAGCGCCTCCGACTTGTCCGTCTTCGGGTTGCCGATGATGACCGCCTTGCCGCCGCCGAGGCCGGTCTCGGCCACGGCGGACTTGTAGGTCATCCCCTGGGAGAGGCGGTTGACATCCGTCATCGCCTCCTGCTCGGACAGGTAGGGCCACATGCGGAGCCCGCCCAGCGCCGGACCGAGCGTGGTGTCGTGGACCGAGATGATGGCCCGGAGGCCGCTCTGCGGATCCTCGCAACGGACGACCTTCTCGTAGCCCGCGCACGGGATTTCGGTGATCTTCATGAAGTCTCCTGCTGGACCCTCAAGCGACCGGCCAAAGGCTAATGGAGGCCGGGTCCCCGGTCAATTCCGGCGAAGCCGTCACCGCCTACTCGGCGGCGAGGCGCACCAGAGGGTCGAGGAACGGGTCTCCGTACGCCCCGCGGGCAAGCTGCTCGCGGGTGTGTTCGAAGAGCACGTCGGGTGCCACGCCGATCCCCTCGACCGGGCTACCGTCACGGCGCCGGAACTCCGCGCGGCCCGCGTAGTGGAGCCGCACGCCCCCCGGGAGGTCCCGGGAGAGCCGGGACCGCGTGGAGCCCGCCGTCGGGGCCCCGTAGACCTTCGCCCGACCGAGGTCCTGCAGCGCGGCCGCGAGAAGTTCCGCCGCGCTGCCTGTGCGCCCGTCCACGAGGATGCGGAGTCTTCCGCGGAATCGCGCCTCCGACGGGATCGCGCGGAGCACCTCCGAGCGGTCGTCCTCGGCGAGCGTGAGGAGGTCCTCGGGCCGGTCGAGGAAGAGGCCCGCGACCTTCTGGAGCGTGCGGATCCGTCCGCCGGGGTTCCCGCGCAGGTCGAGGATGATCGTGCGCGTGATGCCGATCGCCGAGAGCGCCTCCTCGAGGTCACGCTGGCGCTCGGGGCTGAAGTCGGGGAGCGCGATGTACGCGGTCGTCGCGTTGACCGGGACGGCCGTCACGCTCTCCTGCAGGAAACCGAAGCGGAAGCGGTCCATCCCCTCGTCGTCGAGGAGGAAGCGGAGCGGGAAGCAGACGCGCTCGCGGCCGTCCATCCCGAGCACCTTCACCCGCGCCGGCTCGCGCGTCGGGCCCGCGAGGAGGTTCGCGATCGCGCGCGACCGCCTCCCGTGCGCGGTGGAGCCCGGGGTTGTCGCGATGCGCCGCGCGAGCGCCTCCTCCCCCGGAACCCCCTCCACCTCGAGCACGATGTCGCCCGGCAGGAGCCCGCCGCCCTCGACGCCCGGCGCGACGCCCGCGATCACGGCGGACCCCTTCGCCTCGACGATCGCCACCGGCGGGATCGTGCTTCCGAAGGGCACCTCCGCCGACCCCGCGAGGCTCGTGTGGCCCTCGTCGAGCGAGGCGAGCGCGTCCGACATCGCGGCGTAGTAGGACTCGGCGTCCGCCGACTCGGCCGCGATGCGGCGGAGCGTCAGCTCGAACGCGCGCCGCTCCGCGGGGCTCCGGAAGTAGTGGTCCTGGCGATCGAGCGTCGCCACGACGCCCTCGGCCACGGCCGCGCGCGCGCCGCCGTCCCGGAGCGACGACGCCCCTTCGCTCGCGCACGCCGCGAGAAGGAGGAGGAGCGCGAGGAGGAGGGGCACCGATCCATGCTACCGCGAGCGTGACCCGGAGGTGACGGCTTCGGGGACAATGGGCGCATGGGCCATGGCCGTTGGCACGAGGCGACCGGGGACCTTCGCCTCGAGTTCGTCGATCTTCTCGACGCGGAGCGACTGAAGGAGCTCCACCGCACCTCGGGGTGGCGGCATGCCGCCGTCGCGATCCGGCAGCTCCTCCTCGGCGTCGTGGCGGCCTATGCGATTGTCGTGTTCGAGGACCGCTGGTATGCGTGGGTCCCTGCCGCGGTGTTCCTCGGCTTCGTGATCTTCTCCTTCACCGTCCTGCTGCACGAGGTCGTGCACCGCGCCGTCTTCCGGCGCCGCGAGACGGCGTGGAACCGTGCCCTCGCCTGGATCTACGCGCTCCCCTCGGGGCTCGCGCCGGCGCAGTTCGAGCGCTGGCACCTCGACCACCACGCGGAGCTCGGCGACCCCGAGGCGGACCCGAAGCGCGCCTACCTCTCGCCGAAGCGCGTGAAGCGCTGGTTCAAGCTGCTCTACTTCACGCCGGCGCTCTTCCCGCTCTACTTCCGCGCGGCGGCCAAGGCATCGGGGAAGTACCCGGACGCGCTCCGGTCGCGGCTCCGGCGGGAACGGCTCCTGGTCACCGCCGCGCACCTCCTCGCGATGGCTTCGATCTGGGGGGGGCTCGGGGGCCTCCTGCTCCTGAAGCTCTATGTCGTCCCCGTCTTCCTCGTCTTCCCCGTCGCGTTCACGATCAACCGCGTGGGCCAGCACTACGACATCACGCCCGAGGATCCGGCGGCGTGGGGGACGGTGATCCGGTCGAACCCCTTGTGGGACTTCCTCTTCCTGTGGTCGAGCTACCACATCGAGCACCACTACTTCCCGCGCGTGCCCTTCTACAACCTGCGCGCGCTGCACAAGGAGCTGCGGCCGATCTTCCTGCGCCACCCGATGCGGGTCCGCACCTACGGCGGCCTCCTCTGGGACTGGCTCGTGAGGAACAAGTCCCCCCACCTCAGCTGGCATTAGCGTCGTGTCCCACACGCCGCGTTGGCGCCGTAACGCCTTGCAGAAGAATGGGTTGTGGCGTCCGGATGCGGCATTGGGGTCCGCACCTTGGGGCGGGGTCGGAATCGGCTACTCCGATCGTAGATGGCCTCGACTTCGGCAACCCCTAAAGGCGCCCCTCGGGCCTTCCGATAGCCGTTGCCGGCGTGAGCTGCGACGGGAACGAGGCGTCTTTCCGCGACCTCCTCGACGATGCCGGCATCGGGATGGTGGCCTTCGACCTCGATGGGCGCATTCTCCGGTCCAACGACGCCTTCCGGCGCATCTTCGGCTATCCGGAGGAGGAGCTCCTCGGCCTCGACCCGCTCCTGCTCGTCCATCCCGACGACCGCGCGCGGGTTGCCGGGATCGCGGCCGAGTTCGCGGCGGGGGCGCGCGAGCGCTCGCGCCTCGAGCGGCGGTTCGTCCGCAAGGACGGGGCGCTCCGGTGGGGGCGAGCGACCGTCACCCTTGCCGCCGGCCCCGGCGGACGTCCCGGGTGCGTGGTCGCGCTGGTCGAGGACGTGACCGACCGGCACGAGGCCGACGGGGCGCTCCGTCATGCGGAGGACGTGTGCGCGTCGATCACGGGGAGCTGTCCCGACTACATCATGATCCTCGACCTCGACGGGCGCATCCGGTTCATCAACCGCACCGTGCCGGACCTGACCATCGACGGCGTGATGGGCGAAAAGGCCGAGGACTACGTCCCCGAGCGGTTCCGGCCCGCGGTGCGGGCATGCTTCGAGCAGGTGATCCGTACGCGCAAGGAGGGGAGCTACGAGGTCGAGTATCTCGCGGCGGACGGCGAGGTCCACACCTTCGTCACGCGCGTCTGGCCCGTGCAGCGCGACGGCGAGGTGATCGCGCTCACGCAGTGCGCGACGGACGTGACCGCGCAGCGCCTCCTCGAGAAGCAGTTCCTCCACGCGCAGAAGATGGAGTCGATCGGCCGCCTCGCGGGAGGCGTCGCCCACGACCTGAACAACCAGCTCTCGATCATCCTCGGTTCGGCCGAGCTTGCGCAGAGGGGCTCCGGGGCATCGCCGGCCGTCGAGGCCGAGCTGAAGCGCATCGAGTCCGCGGCCGAGCGCGCCGCCGCCCTCACGCAGCAGCTGCTCGCCTTCGGGCGCAAGCAGGTCCTGCACACGCGGCTCCTCGGCCTGAACTCGATCGTCGCGGGCGTGCACGACATGGTCGACCGGATCCTCGGCGAGGGCATCCGCCTCCGCCTCCAGCTCGGCCGCGTCGGCCAGGTCAGCGTGGACCCCGTGCAGATCGAGCAGGTCCTCCTGAACCTCGTGATCAATGCGTGCGACGCGATGCCGCGCGGCGGGAAGCTCGTGATCACGACGGAGGAGGTGGACCTGGCGGCGGGGCACGTCACCCTGCGTCCCGGCCGGTATGCGCTCCTGCACGTGGTTGACAGCGGGATCGGGATGACCAAGGAGGTCCTCGCGCACGTCTTCGATCCCTTCTTCACCACGAAGGAGGTCGGGAAGGGGACCGGTCTCGGCCTCGCCGTCGCGCACGGCATCGTGACGCAGAGCGGCGGCCACATCGAGGCCGAGAGCGAGCCCGGCGCGGGCGCGACCTTCCGCATCTACCTGCCCATCGCGGAGGGCGCGGACGAGGCGGAACGCCGGCCCGCACCCGCCGCCCCCCGCGGAACCGAGACGATCCTCGTCGTCGAGGACGAGCCTCAAGTCCTCGACGTCACGCGGCGCGTCCTCGAGGAGCACGGCTACCGCGTCGTCGCGGCGTCGAGCGGCGAGGAGGCGCTCGCGCACCTCGCCCGCGTGTCCGAGATCCGCCTCCTCCTCACCGACGTCGTGATGCCGGGCATGGACGGCCAGGACCTCGCCTGCCGTGCGCTTCGCGAGCACCCCGGTCTGCGGATCGTCTTCCTTTCGGGCTACGAGATCGAGATCCGCCCCGGCGTCGGGCCGCACCTCCTCCTGCAGAAGCCCGTCGCGGCGTCGGTCCTCGCGACGCGGATCCGTGAGGCCCTCGACCTCGCCGTTCCCGCGGGCGCCTGATCACGGGCGGCGCCACGGCGCGGCCGCCGCGAGGAGGAACATGTAGGGGTGGTAGGGGGCGCGGTAGCGCGGGATGGCGAGGAACATGGCGCCGACGAGCGTCATCACGATGAGCATCGGGCCGATGAGTGGCCGTGCGAAGCGCGCGCGGCGCCAGATCGCCCACCATGCGAGGAGCGTCGCGAGCGCGTAGACGGCGGAGGTTCCCTTGCGCTGGAGCGGCGTCCAGAGCTGCACGAGCTTGGAGAAGACGAGGCCCGCGGCGGCCGCCGGCCGCTCGCGTGCGAAGGCGAGCGCCTCGCGCGCCTTCCCGCGGTCGTACTCCACCTCGATCCCCTGGCCCGCAAGGTCCCGCGCGTGCCGGTACTCGACGTTGCGCGCCTGTCCGCGCTTCCGGAAGGGCATCTCGAGGTCCGCCGCGTTCATTCCCGAGTGGAGCGCGATCCCGCCCGTCGTCGTGAGCGGGACGAACTCGCCGAACACGCGCCGGTTCCGGTGCGCCCAGGGCGCGACCGCGAGCACGACCGCGACGAGCAGCACGAGCGGCCGTCGCCACTCCCTCCCGAACGCCGCGAGGGCGAACGGGAGGAGCGCCGCCTCCGGCCGCGTGAGCACCGCGAGCGCGAGGGCGACCGCCGCCAACGCGACGCGGCCGTGGGCCCACGCCAGCGCGAAGAGGCAGAGCAGGAGCGTGAAGAGCGGCTCGGCGAGGAGCGACCCGCCGAGCACGGCCTGGTCGAGGTCGATCGCGAGGAGCGCGAGCGCCACGAGCGCGACCCTGGGCGACGCGAGCTTCCTCCCGACCGCCCAGGCGACGGGGAGCGCGAGCGTCGAGAAGAGCGCCGCGAGCCACCGCCCCTGCTCGCCCGCGGGCAGCAGCGCGAGCACCGCGGGCCAGAGCGGCATCGACTGCGCCGTGGGCCTCCCCGCGATCGAGAACCCCTCGCCGGCGCGGAGACTCCGCGAGATCGGGAGGTAGCGGTGGCGCTCGTCGTCGCGCAGCTCGCCGGCCGTTGCCGCGAACCAGATGCGGATCGCCGCCCCGAGCACGACGAGCGGCAGCGCCCACCTCAAGGCGTGCGCTCCAGCCGCCGGGAGAGCGCGTCCACGTCCGCGTGCGGATCGAGGCGCACGATGCGTTCCGCGATCTCCCGCGCGAGCGTGTCGAGCTCCGCGCGCTCGCGTGCCGCGCCGTCGCCCTCCTCGTTCGCGATCGCGTCGCGCCGCGCGACGACCTCGTCGAACTGGCGGTGGAGCGCCTGCGTCACGTCGCGGCGGTCGGCGGCCACGCGCTCGTCCGCATCGCGCGGGGCGGCGCACGCCGCGAGGAGGAGGAGGGGCACGGGGAGGAGGAGGCCCTCGGCCCTCCGGCGGCGGGCCGAGCGGAGGATCTCCAGGCGGACCCTCATGTCACCCGGACCCGCAGGTCCACCGCGATGATGCCGTCGGGGAAGGCGAGCAGAGGGTTGAACTCGAGCTCGCTGATCTCCGGATGGTCGAGCGCCATCTGCGAGACGCGCTGGATCGCGTCCACGAGCGCGTCCTCGTCGACGCCCTTCTGCCCCCGGAGCCCCCTGAGGATCGGATAGCCCTTGATGCCCCGCACGAGTTCGCGCGCGCGCACGTCGCTCACCGGGCAGACCGCGAAGGAGACGTCCTTCAGCACCTCCACGTAGATCCCGCCGAGGCCGAACATGAGGATCGGGCCGAAGGAGGGATAGGTGGCGACGCCGAGGACGGTCTCGCGGCCGCCCTTGACCATCTTCTGGACGTTGACCCCCTCGGCGCCGTCGCGCATGAGCTTGCGGAACGCCTCCTCGACGCCCTTCGCGTCGGGGATGTCGAGCATGACGCCGCCCACGTCGGTCTTGTGGACGACGCCCGTCGCCGACATCTTCGCGACGACCGGGTACCCGACGCGGTTCGCGATCGCGACCGCCTCCTCCGCGGAGCGCGCGAGGCCGCCGGGCACCGCGCGGATGCCGTACGCCTTCGAGAGCGCGCGCCGCGCGTCGATGCCGAGCCAGCCCGGCTCGAGCCTGACCCTTCTCGTGCGGTAGCGGCGGACCGCTCCCTCCGGGCGGGCGAGGATCCGCCGCCGCTCGTCGAGCGCCGCGAGCGCGCGCACCGCGGACTCGGGGTAGAGGTAGATCGGCACCCAGTCCTCGACGGCCGCCTTCCGGATCCCCTTCAGCACCTCCTCGCGCGACATGAAGCAGCAGACGACGGGCTTTCTCGACTCCTTCGCGGCGTCGAACACGGCGCGGGCGACCGCGATCGGGTCGCGCGTGAGCGGCGGCACGAAGATCACGAGCACCATGTCGACCGTCGGGTCGGCGAGGAGCAGGCGGACGCAGCGGTCGTAGTCCTTCGCGCCCGCGCCGGCGACCATGTCGATCGGGTTCAGGATCGACGCCTCCGGCACGAGCTGGCGGCGGAGCGCATCGCGCGTGCGGGGGAGGAGCGGCGCCATCGCGAGGCCGCTCGAGACGGCCGCGTCGGTCGCGAGGATCGCCGGGCCGCCGGCGTTCGTGAGCACCGCGAGGCGGTTGCCGGCGGGGAGCGGGCATTTCGAGAGCGTGAGCGCGACGTCGAAGAGCTCCTCGACCGACGCGACGCGCTGGATGCCGCAGTCCTTGAGGATGGCGTCGGCGGCGACGTCCGCGCCCGCGAGCGCGCCCGTGTGGCTCGAAGCCGCGGCGGCGCCGCGCTCGGAGCGCCCGGCCTTCACGGCGACGATCGCCTTCGTCCGGCTCACGCGCCGCGCGATCGGGACGAAGTTGCGCGGGTTGCCGAAGGACTCGAGGTAGAGCAGGATGCAGCGGACGCTCTCCTCGCGGGACCAGTAGTCGATGAGGTCGTTCGGGCTCACGTCGCCGCGGTTGCCGAGCGAGACGAACATGGTGACGCCCAGGTTGATGTGGTCCGCGTGCGCGAGGATCGCCTCGCCCATCGCGCCGGACTGCGATGCGACCGCGACCGGCCCCGGCGGCGGGAAGCTCCGGCTGAACGAGGCGTTCAGCCGCGCGCCGGGGAGCGTGTTCTGGATCCCCATGCAGTTCGGGCCGACGAGCCGCATGCCGTGGCGTCGCGCCGTCTCGAGGATCTCCGCCTCCCGCTCGGCTCCCTCGCCGCCGACCTCCTTGAAGCCCGCGGTGATGACCACCGCGGCGCCGACGCCCTTCCGCGCGCAGTCGGCGATCGCCGCCGGCACGAGCTCCTTCTTCACCGCGATCACGGCGAGATCGACGGGGTCCTTGATCGCGGTCACCCGCGGGAAGCACTTGATCGAGTGGACCACGTCGGCGTGGGGGTTCACGGGGAAGACCTTCCCCTCGAACCCGCCGCCCACGAGGTTCCTGAGGATCTCGCGGCCGATCGTGCCGTCCGTGCGCGACGCCCCGATCACCGCCACCGCGCGCGGGCGGAAGAGGCGGTCGAGGCCGCGGATGCCGCCGTCGGCGCTAGCGCTCTTCCGCCGGCGGCGCTTCGGCACGGTAGACCTTGCGGATGGTGAAGCGGTCGCGGAGCAGCGCCTCGATCCCGTCGAGCTTCGTCCGGTCGACTCCGTCGCCGTTCGTGATGACGAGCGTGTGGCGGGCGTTGCCGATCCTCTTGATGAGATCCTCGGCCGACTCGAAGGCGACGCGCTCGGGGTGGGTCGGGTCGATGAGCTCGCCGACGAGGGCCCCGTCCGCCTCGAGGCGGAGCTGGAACTCCTGCGGCGGGGGCGCGGGCTTCGCCTCGGGCTCTTCCTTCGGCTCGCCGGGTTTCCCGGGGAGGGGCTCCTCGTCCGCCGCCTCGGGCATCGCGGGCTCCTCGCCCGGCTCCTCCTCGTCCTCCGCCCCGTGCACGGACCCGCCGTGGAAGTCCAAGGGGATCTCGGGGTGCTTCGGCTCGCCGCGCGGCTCGCGCGCGTACGCGATCATGACGAGCGCGGCGATCGTGCCCGCGACCGGGATCAGCAGGATGCGCGTCACGGATTCTCCTTGGGCTCGCTCTCGCCGCCGGCGGCGCGCCGCCGCTCCCACTCCGCGTAAAGGTCGGGATTCTTGCGCCGGAAGTGGCAGTACCCGATGACGTAGCCCGTCGCGAAGATCAGCGGGATCGTCCAGACGTGGATCTCCAGCGGGAAGCGCGCGAGCATCGCGCCCGATTCTAGCCACGCGGTCGAATCGCGCGTGAGCGCGCTAACTTCCCGCGGGCGCTGTGGTTAGGGCGGGCTCCCTACTTTCTTGCGGACGCGGCCCGGTCGTTCCTGTAGGATCGGCCGTCGCGGAGGGCACGGGAGGTTGAGTACGAACGAGGAGCCCGGGCAACCTGATCCGACGCTTTACATCGACCGGCTCCAGGACGACGACGCGTTCTGCCGCGAGGCGGCGGCGTGGTCCCTGGGGGAGATCGGCGACGCGAGGGCCGCCCGGCCCCTCGCGGGCCTGATCCTGCGCGAGATCCAGACCGTTCCCCATGAGGAGGTCGTGCGCGCGGCTGCGGTCGCGATCGCGCGGCTCGGCGCCGTCGACGCGCTCTACGCGCTCATGCGTGCGCTCTGCTCCTTCGGGCGGTCGGACGCCGTCGAGGAGGAGACCGTCGTCGAGGTCGTCGAGGCGCTCGGCGAGGTCGGCGGGCCGAACGCGGTGCGCGAGGCCACCGAGCGGCTCGTGCGCGAGACGGCGGGACGGCCGCACGCGGAGGGGCTCGCGGTCGTGACGCGCGTGCTGCTCGCGCGGCTCGGCCTCTGCGGCGACGCGGCGGTCGCGACCCTGAAGCGGCTCGCCCGCGGGGGCCCGGAGTCGATCCGGCCCGTTGCGCAGCATTTCTACGCGGCGCTGTGATGCGCAGGGCGGCGATCGCGGCGACCTTCCTTGCCGCGGTTGTCCTGGGGGCCGATCCGGGCATCGAGCTGGTCTACGCGTTCGGGCCGGAGGAGTCCGCCGTCGCCGCCAAGGTCCTCCGGAAGCGGCTCGAGCTGCTCGCGATCGAAGGGGCCGGCGTACGGGTCGAGGACGAGGAGCGCGTGGCGATCCGGCTCGAGGCGCCCGACCGCGTCGCGGAGGTCAAGGAGATGGCCACGCGCGTCGGTCGGCTCGAGACCTGCCGCATCGTGGGTCCGGACGCGCCGGGCTACGCGAAGCGCAGGACGGAGCTCTCGGAGGCGCTGGCAAAGGGCGTGGAGCTCGAGAAGGTCCGCGATGTTCCTCCGGAGTCCCTGTCCGGGGAGGAGCGCGCACACTGGCCGCACGGCCTCCGCTGGTACCGGAACACGCACCCGTCGGAGACATTGCAGGAGGACTGGATCCTCTGCGCGGCCGACGACCAGCCGATCACGGAGGAGGCGTTGGAGGGCGTCAGCGTCTCGGAGGTACTCGAGTTGCGGCGCGAGGGCGGGCGAAAGGTCTGCCGCGCTCGATGGCGCGTGAACTTCAAGGTGAAAGAGCGCTTCCGGAGCGCGATGAAGTCGCTCGTTTCGAAGGGCCAAGGTGACGAGGTGCGGGTCGCCGTGATCCTCGACGGCGACATCGTCTCGGCGGCGCTCCTGTGGCACAAGTGCCTCAGCTTCCCCGACGAGCCGTCCGCACGGGAGCTGGCCGCCGTGCACAAGGGCGGCGTCTTGCCCAGGAAGCCGACGCTCGTCGAGGAACGCCAGGAGTGAGCCGGGGCCGCCCTCCCCCGGGCCCCCTCCCACCCGGCTACGAGGGCTCGGCGGCGGGCTCCTCGGCCTTCTTGTACGGCAGCGTCTTCTTGCACTCGGGGTAGCCGGTGCACGCGACGAAGCGCCCGCGGCGGCCGCGGCGCACGATCATCTCCTTGCCGCACTCGGGGCACGGCTCCGGCCACTTCTCGGGGTAGACCGGCTTGCCCTCGGCGTCCACCGAGAGCGTCGACTTGCAGTTCGGGTACGCGGAGCAGGCGAGGAACTTCCCGAACCGGCCCGAGCGCAGGATCATCTGGCTCTGGCACTTCGGGCACTTGTGCTCGGTCAGCTCCTTCAGCTTCTCGGTGCCGTCGCGGTTGAGCGCGATCGTCGTCTTGCACTCGGGGTAGTCGACGCACGCGATGTACTTCGACGCGCCGCGCCAGCGGTAGACCATGTCCTTGCCGCAGGTCGGGCACTTCCTGTCGGCCTTCCTCGGCTCCTTGCGCAGGTTCGCCATCTTCTCCTGCGCCTTCTCGATGTCGGCCGAGAAGGGGCCGTAGAAGTCCTTCAGCACCTTCACCCAGTCGGCGGTCCCCTCCTCGATCTCGTCGAGGCGGTTCTCCATGCCGGCGGTGAACGCCACGTCCATGATCTCGGGGAAGTGCGGCCTGAGCGAGTCGGTCACGATCTCGCCGAGCTCGGTCGCGAAGAACTTCCGCTCCTGCTGGTAGACGTAGCCGCGGTCCTGGATCGTCGAGATGATCGACGCGTAGGTGGACGGCCGGCCGATGCCCTCCTTCTCGAGCGTGCGCACGAGCGAGGCCTCGTTGTAGCGCGGCGGCGGCTTCGTGAAGTTCTGCTCCGCGTTCGGGTCTCCCACCGGCTGGATGGGAGTGGGGGGGGCGGCGGGGGCCGAGCCGTCCTCGGCTGCCCTCCCGTCCTCGAGGGGCGGCAGCTCGACGTCGTCGGTCCTCTGTCCCGCGAGCTTCTGGTAGCCGTCGAAGACGGAGACGCGGCCCTGGCACTCGAGGGTGTACGTCGGCTGCCCCGCCTTCTCGGCGTTGATCTTCACGTCGGTGACGTCGTAGACCGCGGGCGTCATCTGCGACGCGACGAAGCGGTCCCAGATGAGCTTGTAGAGCCGGTACTGGTCCTTCTCGAGGTACTTCTGCACGGATTCCGGCGTCCTGAGCGACGAGGTGGGGCGGATCGCCTCGTGCGCCTCCTGCGCGCCCTTCCGCGCCTTGTAGAAGTTGGGCGACTCGGGCAGGTAGTCCTTGCCGAACGCCCGCGGGATGAGCTCGCGCACCTCGCCGATCGCGTCCATGCTCACGTTGAAGCTGTCCGTGCGCATGTACGTGATGAGCGCGGTCTGGCCCTCGTCGCCGAGCGGCACGCCCTCGTAGAGCTGCTGGGCGATGCGCATCGTGCGCTTCGCGGCGAAGCGCAGTGCCGTCGAGGCGGCCTGCTGGAGCGTCGAGGTCTTGAAGGGCGGCGGCGCCTTCTCGCTCTTGCGCTTCTTCTCGACCGCGGCGACCTTCCAGTCGGAGGCCTTCAGGTGGGTGACGACCTCGCTCGCCTCCGTCTCGTTCTTCGCCTCGAACGCATCGCCGTCGCGGCGCGCGAGGTGGGCGGTGAACTCGCCGCCGGGCGCCCTGAGCTTCTGGTTGATCTTCCAGTACTCCTCCGGCTTGAAGGCGCGGATCTCGCGCTCGCGGTCGACGATCAGGAGGACCGCGACGCTCTGGACGCGGCCGGCCGAGAGGTTCTTCGCGACCTTCTCCCAGAGGAGCGGCGAGAGCTTGTAGCCGACGATGCGGTCGAGGATGCGGCGCGCCTGCTGCGCGTTCACGAGGTTACTGTCGATCGCGCGGGGGTTCGCGAGCGCCTTCTCGAAGCCCTTCTTCGTGATCTCGTTCGTCGTGATCCGCTTCGCGACCTCGTCGGCGAGGCCGAGCGCCTCCTTCAGGTGCCAGGCGATCGCCTCGCCCTCGCGGTCCGGGTCGGTCGCGAGGTAGACGGTGTCGCACTCCTTCACCGCCTCGGCCAGCTCGTCAAGCACCTGCTTCCTGTCCTTCAGCTTCAGGTACTTGGGCTCGAAGTCCTTGTCGACGTCCACGCCGAGCCGCGACTTCGGCAGGTCGCGGACGTGGCCCAGCGAGTGGCGGACGAGGTAGGCCCGCCCGAGGTACTTCGTGATCGTCCGCGCCTTCGCGGGCGACTCGACGATGACGAGCGACCTCTTGGATTTGGGCGTTTTCTTCGTGGTCTTGGCCTTGGCTGCCATGGGGGTCTCTAGGGGGTGTCCATCGGTTAGGTACGCACGACCGATGAGTCCCGGCGAAGGTTCCCATTGTCGGGGTCATGCAAGCATGTCCAAGGGTGTCGCTTCAAGTCGCGGTGGGACAACGGGTTAGGACGCATCGCCGATCTCCCTCAGACGGTCGTAGGAGTAGATCCCCGTGTCGTGGCCGTCCGACCAGCGGATCTTTATCCCGTAGTTCCCGACGCTCCCGAGGTGGACCGGCCGGACGTCCTCCGGGACCCGGGCCGGGTCGAGGATCCGCTCCCCGGTCATCTCGTCCCGGCAGGTGGCGCAGGGGCAGGCGATCCGGAGGTCCCTCACGGCGTACCGGCTCTCGCGGCCGTCCGACCACACGATCGCGAGGGTGCTCGGGCCTGCCTGGTAGATGCGAGACGGGAGGGGCGCCATTGCGAATACCATTAGTACATGGACGCGGCGGCGAGGCAGCATCTGGCGAACCTCCTCTCCCGGATCCCCCGCGTCGCGCCGGCGGAAGCAGCGGCGCTGGCGTCGAACGGCGCGGTGCTGCTCGACGTGCGGGAGAAGCCCGAGTGGGCGGCGGGCACGGCCGCGGGCGCCATCCTGATCCCCCGGGGATCCCTCGAGCGGGAGGCGCCGGCGGCCCTGCCGGACAAGGGGCGCACGGTCCTCGTCTACTGCCAGATGGGGACCCGCTCCCTCCTCGCGGCCGAGACGCTCGAACGCCTGGGCTACCGGGACGTGCGGAGCGTCGACGGCGGTTTCCGGGCGTGGACCGCGGCGGCACTGCCGACCGCGCACGCAGACGACGGGCTCTCCGACCCGGAGCGGCGGCGGTACGCCCGGCACCTCATCATCCCGGAGGTGGGCGCGGACGGGCAGCGCCGTCTGAAGGACGCGCGGGTCCTGTTGGTGGGGGCCGGGGGGCTCGGCTCGCCCGCGGCCGTCTACCTTGCGTGCGCGGGCGTCGGCACGATCGGGATCGTCGACTTCGACACGGTGGACGAGTCGAACCTCCAGCGGCAGATTCTCCACACGCCCGCGCGCGTCGGCATGCGCAAGGTCGAGAGCGCGACGCGGACGCTTCTCGAGATGAACCCGCTCGTGAAGGTGGAGGCGTTCGACACGCGCCTCACGTCGGAGAACGCGGACGAGATCGTGCCGCGGTTCGACGTGGTCGTGGACGGCGCGGACAACTTCCCGACGCGGTACCTCATCAACGACGCGTGCGTGAAGCACGGCAAGCCGAACGTGCACGGCTCGGTGTTCCGCTTCGAGGGCCAGGCGTCGGTGTTCAGGCGCGGTCGCTCGCCCTGCTACCGGTGCCTCTACCCGGAGCCGCCGCCGGCGGACATGACGCAGTCGTGCGCGGACGCGGGCGTCCTGGGCGTGCTGCCGGGGATCATCGGGCTCCTGCAGGCGGTGGAGGCGATCAAGCTGATCCT
>WYBS01000095.1 GCA_011525755.1 Planctomycetaceae bacterium | reverse complement strand
CTTACGGAGGTGGGTGTGCCTAGGACCCGCGCCGACAAGGACTTGCGCCGGCCGCCTGCGGCACGCGTGCCGCAGCGAGCCGACGTAACTTCGAGGGGGGGCCGTGGCCGCGAAGCCTGAGCGCGCGCCGCGCATCGTGTTCCTTCCGGATCGGCCCGTGGACCGAGAGGGCGATCTGTTTTCCAGGTTGGTTGGAGAACTGGGACTCAAGGGCTTCGAGATCGACGGCGACCCCGCGACGGCGGACTTCGTCGCGTACGTCGGCCGCGAGCGCGCGAGCGCGGACCTCGGACGGCGCGTGAAGACGGGCCTCGTCGAGGGCAATCTCTACGTCCTCCCCTCGACCGCGCCGGAGGAGCGCCGCCACTTCTACGAGGGTCAGTGGCGGAGCTTCGCCGCGCGTGTGCTCGGCAAGGACCTCGCGGTGCGCGACGAGTACAAGGGGATGGCGCCCGAGGAGATCAAGGCGGCGCTCGACGCGAAGCGCTTCCCCTTCGCCGTCTGCGTCGCGAACGTCGAGTACGACTTCAACCTCGGCACGATCATCCGCAACGCGAACGCCTTCCTCGCCAAGGAGGTCGTCATCTACGGCCGCCGCAAGATGGACCTCAGGGGCGCGATGGGCGCGCACGTCTACGAGAACGTCGTCCACGTCCGCGACGCGGAGGATCTCGCCGCGCACGCGCGCGACCGCGGCTACAAGCTCGTCTGCTTCGAGGAGGCGCCGGACGCGGTTCCGCTCGCGGAGTTCGAGTGGCCCCCGGACCCCCTCATGATCTTCGGCCAGGAGGGCCCCGGCATCCCGGCCGAGGTGCGCGCGCTCGCGGCGGCGACCGTCTTCATCCCGCTCTTCGGCTCGATGCGCTCGATCAACGTCGGCGTCGCGGCGGGCATCGCGATGAACGACTGGCACACGAGGGCGGTCGCGGCGAGGCGCTCCCGAAGGGGATGAGTCGCGGGGCTCTTGCGGTCGAGCCCGTCCCGGCCGGAGGGGTGAGGGGGGGCGGGGGGAGCGGGGAGGCGGACGCCTGCGCGTCGGCGAGGAGTCGTGCCGCGGCGGCGACGACCGCCGTGCTCCGCCCGGCGACGCGATGCGGTAACCGCTGTCACCCAACCGTGCCATGAGGTGACCGACACGAGTCGGGAAGGCGCCGGCACGTGTTTCGCGAGCTGCCTCGCGTGCGCCGCCTCGCCGTGCACGTCGCGCTCACCGTCGGCCTCGTGTTGTGGGCGGCCCGCGCGCCGGGCGCCCGTGGTCCGGCCCGTGCGCCGCTCGCAAGCCCGCTTTGGGCCATGCCGGTCGCTGAGTTCCGCTCCGAGGCGGTGACCGCAGCAGCGGCCCCGGACGAGGAGCTGGCCGGCATCGCGGATCCTCCCGCCACGGAAGCATCCGCCCTGCGCGGCATCACGCGCCGCGTGAACTGCCTCGGGATCAACGTCACCGACCCGAACGGCGCCGGCTCCTGACATCCGCTTCCCCCGCGCGCGGCCCTTGACCACGTTCCTGGTAGATGTACATTACGATGTACATGAAACGGCGGCGTCTTTCGATCGCGGAGATTCGCAGGAACCTCGCGTCCGTCGTCAGGTCGGTCGAGAAGGGGGACGTCGTCGAGCTCACGCGGCGGGGGGAGCCCGTCGCCGTCCTGCTCTCGGCGCAGGACTACGAGAGGTTGACGGGGCGAGCCAAAGGAGACCTCTGGGAAGCCATCCAGTCCTTCCGCGAGTCCACGGATCTCCGTGAGCTCGATATCGGCGGAGTCTATCGCGACGTCCGGGACCGCTCGCCCGGGCGCAGGGTCAAGGTCTGAGATGCGCTACCTGTTGGACACTGACATCGTCTCGGAGCCTGCCAAGCAGCGCCCCAACCCGAAGGTCGTCGGGCGCCTCAAGGCGCACCGGGACGAGATCGCGACCGCGTCGCCCGTGTGGCACGAGCTGCTGTACGGCTGCGCACGCCTTCCTGCGTCCTCGCGGCGGCAGTCGCTCGAGCGGTATCTGAACGACGTCCTCGCTCCGACCTTGGCAATCCTCCCGTATGACACGGCCGCGGCGGCTTGGCATGCCGCGGAGAGGGCGCGACTCGAGGCGCGCGGGCGCACGCCTCCCTTCGTGGACGGTCAGATCGCGGCGGTCGCGCGTGTCCGAGGCCTCACCCTCGTGACGCGCAACGTCGGGGACTACGACGACTTCGACGGCCTCGTCGTGGAGGACTGGAGCGCCTGAGCGGGGTCGACGTGCTGCCTCGGGAGGGTCGTGTGCTCAAGCGAATCAGGGATCGCCCGCTCAGTTCCCATGTCCGCGCATCGCTCGCCGTCAGGGGGCCCCTCGCGAAAGAGCTGGACGAACTGGACCACCTCGCCGCCGAGGGCATCCCCGGCGACGAACCGGCGCCACGTCAGCGCACCCGCCGCCGGCGGTTCCTGAGGAAGTCGACGAGCACGAACCCCTCGAGCCGCGCCGACTCCGCGAAGTAGGCGCGGCCGCGGTTCACCTCCGTGAACTCCTCCACGAAGCCGCGCAGGTAGGGGTCCGCCGTCAGCATGAACGTCGTGATCGGGATCCCCGCGCGCCGGCACCGCGCCGCCTCGTCGAGCGTCTTCGCCACCACCTTCGCATCGAGGCCGAACGGGTTCTTGTAGAGACGGCCCTCCTCGTGGATCGCGGAGGGCTTCCCGTCCGTCAGCATCACGATCTGCCGGTTCGCCCCCTTCCGCCGCTTCAGGATCTCCTGCGCGAGGATGAGCCCGGCGCGCGTGTTCGTGTGGAAGGGCCCGTTCGTGATGTACGGGAGCTTCTCCAAGGGCACCGCCTTCGCCTCGTCGCCGAAGAGCACCACGTCGAGCGTGTCCTTCGGGTACTTCGTCGTGATGAGCTCGGCCAACGCGAGCGCCACGCGCTTCGCCGGCGTGATCCGGTCCTCGCCGTAGAGCGTCATCGAGTGCGACACGTCGATCAGGAGGACCGTCGCGCACGCGGTCGAGTACTCCCGCTCGCGCACCTCGAGATCGCCCTCGGCGAGGTCCGCCTCGCCGCCCGTGCGCCGCACCCAGTTCTGGAGGGTCCGTCCGGCGTCGAGCGCGTCGACCGGATCCCCGAACTCGAACGGCCGCGTCTCGTCCGCGGGTTCCCCGGCGCCGCCCGCGTGCGGCGTCCGGTGGTCCCCCGGGCCCCCCCGCTTCATCTTCGAGAACACCTCGTGAAGCATCTGCCGCCGCAGCGCCCGCTCGCCCTTGCGCGTCAGCTGCAACGTGCCGCTCGCGTCCTGCCGCGCCTCGCCGCTCCGCTCGAGCAGCTTCCGGAAGTCCTCCGGCCCGAAGTCCTCGCGCCAGAGCCGGTACCGCTCCGCGATCCGGAAGAGCTCCTCGAGCGCGCGCTCGACGTCGCCGTCGAGGACGACGAGCAGCTGCCGCAGCAGCCGGAAGAGCTGCTCGATCAGCCGCGCGAGCGTGGAGCCCTTCGCGTACGTCCAGCGCATCTAGTCCCACGTTGTATAGCGGAAACGCGACTCCGCGAGCAGGAACTCGCCCGGCTCGCGGAGGTCGAGCGTGGCCTCGAGGATCCGACTCGTCACGAGATAGATGTGCAGGGGGCCCGGGGGCAGCCCGACGACGTCCATGTGGTCGAGCGCCTCGCCCGCCGCGAACACGTCCTTCCGCACGAACAGGTAGAAGCCCTGTGCTTGAACCCGCGCCCACGCGTACTCCTCCTCCGTGGGGGCGGTGAGGATGATCGGCGCCACGCACGGCATCCGGATCGTCGCGGAGGTCTGGACGGGCAGGACGACGTGCCGGCGATCCGTCGGCACCGCCCAGAGGATCACGTTGGGGCTCGTGAGCCCCTTCACCTCGAACGCGCCCGCGTCGTCCGTCGTCACTCCGTGCGTGGGGAGCCCGACGCTCCCGTCCCACGCGAGCACGTCGCAGCCCGCGTGCGGCGCCCCGGCGAGGGTCAGGACTTGGCCCCGGAGCGCGTGCTCCTCCGCGAGGATCGGCGCGCCGGGCACCCGCAACTCGCCCACGTCGGTCGAGGACGGCGTGACCTCGATCTCCACCGATCCCTCGGAGCGGATCTCGCCGAAGACGAGCGTGTTCCGCCCCTCCGCGAGGACGAGCTCGAAGGTGCCGTCCTTCCGCGTGCGCGTGTCGTCCTTCGCGAGCGAGTCCACCCCGAGGTCGCCGCCGGCGGAAACGAACGAGTCCTCCTCGAAGAGCACGCGGGTGCGCCAGTCCTCGGGCGTCCCCGCTCGCCCCTCGAACCAATAGTCGTCGAGCGGCTTTCCGTCCTTGTCGACAAGCCGCCCGGTGACCTTCACGCACCGGCGCGCCCGGACGGTCTCTCCGCTCCCGAACACCTCGGCAACGACGAAGGCCTGCGGATCGTCGGCCGTGTAGACGAAGGAGCGCGCTCGCGCCGCATCCCACACCTCGGGAAACCGGAACGCGCCCCCGTCGCCGGTCGTGGTGGTCGCGTGGCCGACGACCAGGAAGACCGTCTTTGTCGTGAACTCGCCGTTCCGGAACACGCGCACCTCGATCGGCCGCCCGACCGCGAGGTGGAGCTGCACGCCCTTCGCCGCCGCGCCGTCGAGGTAGACGAGGCGGCCGTCCATCGGACCCTTCATGTGCCGCTCGTCGCTGCCCTCGGGGAACTCGATCTCGTGCAGGGGCTCGTCGTCGTTCCCGACGGCGTCGGCGCGCGGCCGCGCGTCGCGGTGCGCCGCCGCCTCCTCCTCCCCCCGCGGCCCCCCTCCGCCTCCCCTCTCCGTGCGCGCGCCGTGGAGCAGGAACACGAGCAGGATCGCGACGAGAAGCGTCGGGAGGACCAGGAGCCTTCTCACGCTTCCTGGAACCCCTCGAACATGCCCTTGAGCATGTCCCCGTACGAGCCCTTCTCCTTCGCGAGGAGCGACGAGCGGTGGAGCCCCTCGAGCACGAGCTCGCACCCGGCCTCGAGATCCTCGTCCGCGGGCTTCAGGTGCTTCCGGACGAGATCCGCGAGGCCGGGGATCTTCGCGAGCTCCCCGGTCGCGTCCTCGTCCTGGACCTCCACGCGGTTGCCCTTCGCGAACCAATCCACGATCGGCTTGTAGAGGTCCTCCTCGACCGCGGCCTGCTTCTTCCTGTTCGCGCGGTACGGCGCCGGGAAGTGACGCAGGAAGACCGCGAGCACGCCGTCGCCGAGGATGCGGTCGGCGACCGCCGCCGGCCCCTCGCGCTCGCCCTCGAAGACCAGCTCGACCTTCCCGGTGACCGCGCTCTCCGCCGCGAAGAGGTCGGCCACGCGCGCGACGGCGCGGCGCTGCCCGAGCCGGTGCGCGCGGCGCTCCGCGTTGCTGAGGACGTTCTCGAGGAGCGCGATCGAGAGGCGCACGGAGACGCCCGACGCCTGGTCCACGAACTCGCTCTTCCGCGCCACGATCGCGACCTCCTCGATCGCCTCGCGGAGGAACTCCGGCACGCGCAGGTCGAGCCCGTCGCGCCTCGTCCACGCCTCCTGGTCGGTGATCGCGCGCGAGATCTCCGGCGTGGGCGGGTAGTGCGTCATCACCTGGCTCGCGATCCGGTCGCGGAGCGGCGTGATGATCGCGCCCCGGTGCGTGTAGTCCTCCGGGTTCGCGGAGAAGACGAGCAGCACGTCGAGCGGGAAGCGCACCGGGAAGCCGCGGAGCTGCACGTCGCGCTCCTCGAGGATGTTGAGGAGGCCGACCTGGATGCGCGGCGAGAGGTCGGGCAGCTCGTTGATCGCGAAGATGCCGCGGTTCGTGCGCGGGATGATCCCGAAGTGCAGCACGTCCTCGTCGGCGAGCGAGAGCTTCCGCGATGCCGCCTTGATCGGGTCGATGTCGCCGAGGAGGTCCGCGATCGTCACGTCGGGCGTCGCGAGCTTCTCGCGGTAGCGCTCCTCGCGCGGGATCCACGCAAGGGGCGCGTCGTCGCCCCGCTCCTCGACGAGCCGCCTGCCGCGCGCCGAGATCGGCGCGAGGGGGTCGTCGTTGAGCTCGCATCCCTCGAGCGCGGGCAGCCACGGGTCGAGGAGGCCCGCGAGCATCCTGAGGAGCCGCGTCTTCGCCTGGCCGCGGAGCCCGAGAAGGATGAAGTCGTGCCGCGAGAGGATCGCGTTCTCGATCTGCGGGAGGACGGTCTTCCCGTAGCCGAGGATGCCGGGCCAGAGGTCCCGCCCCTCCCGGAGCCCGGCGATGAGGTTCCCGCGAAGCTCGTCGCGTACACTACGGGAGCGCCATCCGGAGGCCTTCAGCTCGCCGAGCGTGCGCGCGCGTGTCATGAGGGAGATTCTACGGTGTACGTCGCGATGAACCGTTTCCGCATCGCCGCGGGGCGCGAGGAGACCTTCCTCCGCGTCTGGCGCGAGCGAGAGTCGCGCCTCGGGAGCGTCCCGGGGTTCCTCCGCTTCCGCCTGCTCGCGGGCGAGGGGCGTTGCATCTCGTACTCGGAGTGGCGCTCGCGCGCGGACTTCGTCGCGTGGACGGAGTCGGACGCGTTCACGAAGGCGCACGGGAAGTCGCGGATGCCGGAGGGGACGGTCATGGGCCCGCCCGAGTTCGAAGGCTACGAGGTCGCGCAGGAACAGGTAGGGTCGTCATCATGAGATTCCTCTGCTGGATGGTCCTTCTCGCCGCGCCCGTCCTCGCGCAGGAATCACGGGGGGGTGCGGGGGCCGACCTCGCGCGCCTCTTCCCCGCGGACACGTTCGCGTATGTGGAGGCCGACGCGTCGGCGCTCGTGGAGTGCCTCCCGGAGTGGCAGATCGGGAAGATCCTCGCGGACCCGGCGCTGAAGACGCTCTTCCGCCCCGCGTTCGAGAAGCTCGGCATCGACCCGGAGAAGCCGGGCGAGGCGCTCATGAAGAGGTTCCCGGTGAAGGACGTCCTCGACGGCCGCGCGGCCGTCGGCGTGCGCGGGATCTCGATCGTCCTGCACGACGCGCAGGGCAAGGACTGGAAGTTCCGCGTGTCCCCCGGAGCCCCCGTCGATGGAAAGCACATGTACCGCCTGCTGGGCATGTCGCTCGCGCTCGACGGCGGGGCGGGGCGCAAGGTGACGATGGACGTCGACGTCGACTTCCTCGCCGTCGGCCGGCCCGGCCCGCTCGGCAGGCAGGCGATCGAGGTGGCGCTCGCCGACCTCGGCGGCGAGGTGACGCGCGAGGCCGTCAAGGTCGCGGGGCTCGACGCGACGCACGTCGCCGTGAACGTGCCCGTGTTCGGCGGCTTCTCCTTCGGCTACCACTTCTACGCGGCCGAGCGCGACGGCACGTGGTACCTCGCGACGCAGACGGACACGCTGGAGCAGGCGCTCGCGGGCGGCCCGCGCGCGTCGCTCGCGGCGAGCGCGTCGCTCGCGCAGGCGCGGGCGAGGTTCACGGGCGGTCGGCCGCTCCTCCTCGCGCACGTCGACCTGGGGCTCCTCTTCGACGCGTACCGCGGGCTCGTCCCCGAGACCGCCCGGGAGATGGCCGACATCGCCGGGCTCAGCGCGATCCGCGGCGTCGGCTTCGGCATCTCGCTCGTCGACGGCGGCGTGCGCGAGAGCCTCGGCGTCATGCTCGACGGGAACCCGCGCGGGATGTGGAGGATCCTCGAGGGGATGCCCGCGGGGCTCTCCTCGCTCGAGGTCGCGCCGCCGGGCGCGCTCGCGGCGGTCGCGGTGAAGCTCGACCTGAAGGTGCTCCGCGAGCGGATCCTCGCGTTCTGCGCCGACGTCGTGCCGGGCAACGAGGCCGAGATCGACCGGGAGATCACGCGCGAGTTCACGCCCCCTGGCCTCGACCTCGTGAACGGCGTGATCCCCGCGCTCGGCGACGAGATCGCGCTCCTCGTCTACCCCGCCCGCGGCAACGAGATGTTCCCGGGCTTCGTGCTCGGTGCGGACGCGAAGGACGAGGAGGCCCTCGCGCGCCTCGTGGCGGCCGTGCAGGAGATGGTCCCGGAGACGGTTGCCCGCTTCGCGCCGGTCGACCTGCCGGAGGGGATCCGGGCGGTCCGCGTGATGGCGGCCACGCCCTACGACCTCCACTTCGCGATCCACAGGAAGCACTTCTTCCTCGCGTCGAGCCCGAAGCTCCTCGGCGAGGCGGCGGCGAAGTGGGGCGCGGAGGGGGAAGCGCGCCTCGTCCGCGACGACCCCGTGCTGCCGCTCGTCCTCAAGTCCGTGAACGGCGGCGACACGAAGGGCCTCGCGGCGCTCGCGTACGTGAACCTCCGCGGCTGCGGCGTCGAGGCGCTCAAGGCGCAGATGCTGTGGGGCCAGCTGCTCCCGCAGGAGTGGCTCGACCCGAAGGGCATGGGCGAACTGCGGCGGATCCCGAACCACCTGACCGGCGCCGCGGTCGCGCTCCGCCACGACAAGGACGGGCTCGTCCTGGACTGCTTCTCGCCCGTCGGGCTGCTCGTCCCCGCCGTGATCGCCGGGACGGCCTTCGCGAGGGAGCAGCAGTGGCAGCGGCAGGCCGCGCCGCCCCCGCCCAGGCCCGGCACCGGGAAGGCGTCCCTCGGGCTAACGACGAAGAGCTCGGACGGCACTGGCGTGAAGGTGCTCGGGCTCGCCGCGGGCGGCGCCGCCGCCGCCGGGGGGCTCCGTCAGGGGGACAAGTTGATCGGGATCGACGGCGTCGAGATCGCGACGATGGAGGATCTCGACCGCGAGCTCGGGAAGAGAAAGCCCGGGGAGACCGCGCAGGTGAGGATCCGGCGTGGCGACGAGGAGAAGACGCTGCCCGTGGAGCTGGGCGAGGAGCAGGAGGCCGGCTGGTGAAGGCGCTCTCCCGCGATCTCAACGACTTCCTGAGGATCGGCCTCGACGAGGCGGCGCTCGAAGGGCTCCCTTGGCGCGACTTCGGCAAGGGCGTCCGCCTCGGGAAGCTCGCGCGCGAGGGGAAGGCGGGCCTTCTCCTCTACCGGATCGGGGCGGACGCGCCCCGCGACGCCTTCGCGCCCCACCGGCACGTGGGCGGCGAGGCGTATCTCGTGCTCAAGGGCGTGATCGCCGACGCGACCGGCCGCTACCCGAAGGGCTCCTTCGTCTGGCTGCCGCCGGGCTCGAGACACGCGCCGTGGGCGGAGGGCGAGACGATCGTGCTCGTCCTCTGGCCCGAGGGTGTAGAAGTCGAGCATGATTGACGAGCTCCAGGGGCGCTGGGAGGGGGACGGACGGACGTCCGAGGACTCCCCGTTCCGCGGAACCCTCGATCTGGAGCCGCTCGCGGGCGGCCGCGGCCTCGCGGTCACGTTCAAGGCGGTCGGAAAGGACGGCTCCGTGCTGTTCCGCCACCGCGGGATCCTCGCGGGCGATCGCCTCGCGTTCCTCGACGACGCGATCGGCGAGATGAAGATCCTCGACCGCCTCGCGGATCACGTGTACGGGAGCGGCGACCCGGCGGCCGAGGAGAGCTACCGCCTCGAGGTCTCCTTCCACGTGGCGGGCCCGGACGAGATGGACCTGACGATCACCTCGGGCCTCCCCGGCGAGCCCTTCACCCCCCGCCTCCACGCCCACCTGGTACGCGGTACGGCCCCCCGAGTGACGTAACATATTGCAGTGCAGTGACTTGTGGCGTCGTGCCCCGGACCGCGCAGTCCGGGTTCATGCCCCCGGGAAGATCCGGTAGGTGCAGCGGCGCGCGCCCGCGAGGATGTGCTCCTTCCGCTCCACCCGCGCGTCGAGGACCTTCCTGAAGAGATCGATCTCCCCCGCGCACAGCCCCTGGCAGGTCCGCGCGGCGGCGCAGATCGGGCAGTGGTTCTCGACGAGGAGGAACCCCTTCCCGTCCCGGGACCACTCGGCCATGTAGCCTTCCTCGCGGCGGATCGCGGCAAGCGCCGCCACCTTTCGATGGAGGGGGGCGCGGGGGGAGACGCGCTCCCGGTACGCGCGGACCTGCGCCTTCGTGCGCAGCGCCACGAGCCGTGCCAGCCCCGACTCCCCGAACGCCTCCCGCATCGAGCCGAGCATCGCGACCGCGAGCTCGCCGTGGCTGTCGGGGAAGAGCGCGGCGGCCTTCTCGGTGAGCCGCCACTCGCGGGCAGGCCGCCCCACGCCCTTCGGCCGCTCGTCGTACGCCACGAGCCTTTCCGCCTCGAGCGGATCGAGGTGCTGCCGCGCGGCCACGGCCGACATCCCGAGCCGCCTCGCGAGCGCCGCGGCCGTCATGGGCCCCTTCGTCTTCAGGAGATGGAGGATCCGCTCGCGGCTCGACGGCATCCCGCAAATGTTACCGCCCCCGGGCCCCCCTTGCCTCCTAATTAAACAAGCATATGCTTATGTAATGAACGTCACCCGTCTCGACCACCTGAACCTGACCGTACGCGACTTCGAGGAGTCGGCCGCCTGGTACGGGCGCGTCTTCGGCTTCGAGGTCGTGGAGAAGGAGACCGACGCGCAGGGCAGCCCGTGGGGGGTCCTCCGGGCCGGCGACGCGCTCCTCTGCATCTACGAGCACCCGGAGTTCGGCTTCGAGGGCAACGACGCGCGGCGCGGCCGCCGCGCGCACGGGATCAACCACTTCGGCCTAAGGATCACCGACCGCGCGGCGTGGGAGAAGACCATGGAGCGCGAGGGGATCGTGCCCGCGTACGGCGGTCCGGTGAGCTGGCCGCACTCGACCGCGTGGTACGTGGAGGATCCGACCGGCTACGAGATCGAGGTCGCGCTCTGGGACGAGGGCGGGCCGCGGTTCGGAACCTAGTAGAGGATCCGCGCGCGGATCGTCCCCGGGATCGCCTTCAGCCGGCCGAGCAGCGCCGTGGACGCGCTCCGCTCGATGTCGAACACGACGTAGCCGACCGTCTTGCGCGTCTCGAGGTGCTGCGCGAGGACGTTGATCCCCTCCGCCGCGATCACGCTGTTGATCCGCTGGAGCATGCCGGGCACGTTCTCGTGGATGTGCAGCACGCGGTTCACCGGCCCGTGCGGCGCGAGGGTGAGCTCGGGGAAGTTCACGGCGCCGACCGTCGAGCCGCGGTCGCTGTAGGCGACGAGCTTGCCCGCGACCTCCGTGCCGATCTTCTCCTGCGCCTCCTCCGTCGATCCGGCGACGTGCGGCGTCAGGATCACGTTCGGGATGCCCCGCAAGGGGCTGTCGAGGGGGGCCTCGGGGGACAGCGGCTCCTTCGGGAAGACGTCGACCGCCGCGCCCGCGAGGTGCCGGTCCCGCAGCGCGGCGGCGAGCGCCTCCGGATCGACGACCACGCCGCGGCTCGTGTTGATGAGGAAGGCGCCCCGCCGCATCGCGCGGATCCGCGCCGCGTCCATCATGTTCGTGGTCGCGGCCGTCTGCGGCACGTGCAGCGTCACGATGTCCGAGGCGGCGAGAAGCTCGTCGAGGGTCGCGACCGGCGCGGCGTTTCCGAGGGGCAGCTTCGGCACGATGTCGTAGAAGACCACGCGCATCCCGAGCCCCTCGGCGAGCACGGACACCTGCGAGCCGATGTGGCCGTACCCGACGATGCCGATCGTCTTGCCGCGCACCTCGCGCGCGCCGGCGGCGCTCTTCGGCCACGACCCCGCGTGCACGAGCCCGCTCTTCCGGAACGCGTCGCGCTCGAGCATGATCGAGAGCCCGATCACGAGCTCCGCGACGGACCGGGTGTTCGCGTGCGGCGCGTTGAAGACGGGGATCCCGCGCTCGGCGGCGGACTCGACGTCCACCTGGTCCGTGCCGATGCAGAAGCAGCCGATCGCGAAGATCCTCCCGGCATGGGCGAGCGCGTCGCGGTCGAGGACGGTGCGGGACCGGATGCCCACGATGTGGGCGTCTTTCACGAGATCCCTGAGCTCGGAGGGGGAGGGGGCGCGGGGGAGGGACTCGACCTGCGTGTAGCCGCGCTCCTCGAAGTAGGCGACGGCGCTCGGGTGGATGCCCTCGCAGAGCAGGACCCGGATCTTCTCGCGCGGGAAGGAAAGCGTCGCCGCCACGATCCCGAAGATACCGCATCCGATACCACGCGGTACGGCGCGGTACGGTGCCAAGGCTCCGATGCACTAGCAATCGGGCGATTCCCGCGCAGCTAGCGGATGGGCGCCGGGCGCCGTACCGCCAGCATCCGGCGGAGGGCGGAGGCGGAGGGGGCTTCGGGGGCGCCCGTCGCGATCACGGAGCGGCGGCGCACGTTAGCCGTGAACGCGATGAAGCGGTCCACGAGGCCCCGCCGGAAGGGCTCATGGTCCGTCATGCCGTCGCCCACGAGGATCCGCGGCGGGGGCATCGCCGCCGCGTGGAGGAGGATCTGCTCCGGCTTGTCCCGCACGTCGAGGCCCATGAGCTCGCCCGCCGGCGACCACCGCGCCCGCGTCGCGAGCACGCGACCGCGCGGGATCCCGAGCCGCGCCGCGACCGGGAGGAGCGCCTCCTCGAGGCCGCCGCTCACGAGCCACACCACCATGCCCCCGAAGCCCCCTTCCATTCCCGGCGTGATCCAGCGGAGCGCCTCGAGTCCGAGCGCCTCGACCTCCTGCCGCGTCGGCCGCGCGAGCGCGAGGCGCTTCTCGAGCGACTCGCGGAAGGAGATCCGCCCCTCCATGCCCGCGTCCGTGATCGCGCGGATCTCCTCCGCACGATCCGGCCGCGCCCGCGCGAGCAGCACCTCGAGGCTCTCGCGCGTGATCACCGTGCTGTCGAAGTCGAGGACGAGGGTGCCTACTGCGCCTCCTCCGTCTCGGCGAGGAGCCTATCCACCCACTCGTCGAGCTTCTTCTCGCGCACGTTCTTGGCGCGGATCACGCCCTTCCTGTCGATCACGTAGATCGTCGGCCAGCCGGACACGTTCCACTTCGTCGCGATCGGGCCGCTCGTGCTCCCGTCACGGAAGCTCGGCCACGTGATCTGCTCCTCGGCGAGGCGCTTCCTGAGCTTCTCCATGTCCTTGTCGCTGTTCACGCCGACAAGGGCGAAGGGCTTGTCCTTCAGTCGAGCCACGAGCGACCGCTCGT
>WYBS01000094.1 GCA_011525755.1 Planctomycetaceae bacterium | reverse complement strand
TGGCGGCCTCCGCGCAGCGCTCCGGGGACTTCTCGATGAGCTTCAGGCGGGCCCTCGGGTTCGCCTCGAGCGAGCGCGCGAGGCGGAGGCCGACGGTCCCGCCGCCGACGATGACCGCGTCGCGCATCTCCTCCTCGCGGTGCAGGGTGAAGAAAGCGGTCAGGTGGCGCATGGACTCGGTCCGGCCCATGAAGACGACGCGGTCCCCGGCGAGGAGCACGCTCTGGCCGCGCGGGACGAACCACTCGTCGCCGCGCCGGACCCCCGCCATGAGGACGCCGGGCGGGAGGTTCCCGATCGACGCGAGCGGGCGGCCCACGAGAGGCCCGTCGGGGCGGAGCTTGTACTCGAGCAGCGCGACGCGCCCCTGCGCGAACCGGCCTGCGTCGACCGCGCCCGGCACGGTGAGGATCCGCTCGATCTTGTCCGCGAGCATGCGCGCGGGCCAGATGAGGTGGTCGATCCCGAGGGCCGGGGCGCCGCCGGATGCGCCGCCGTCGCTCGCGCCGAACGTGCGGGCATACTCCTCCTTCGCGACGAAGCAGATCGTCTTCGCCGCGCCGAGCTGCCGCGCGGTGAGGCAGGCGAGGAGGTTCATCTCGTCGCTGCGCGAACAGGCGACGAGGTAGTCGGCCGTGTCGGCCCGCGCGCGGCGCAGCGCCTCGGCGTCGTTGCCCTCGCCGGAGAGGACCTCGACGTCGAGCTTCTCAAGATCGTCGCGCCCCTCCTGGCCGGCGTGGAGGACGGTCACGTCGTCCTGGCGGCTCAGCTCCGCGGCGAGATGGCGGGCGCTTGTGCCGCTCGAGTAGACGACGATTCGCACGGAAGCGGGATGCTATCAACCGGCGGCGAAGGGGGCCAATCCCGCCCCCGGAGCCCCCTCGATCACGGCCCGAGCTTCTTCAGGGCCTCCTCAGCCGCCTCGCGCCTCCGGGGGTCCGGGGCGAGGTCCCGCGCGCGCCCGAACGCCCCCCGCGCCCCCTCCTTGTCCCCGCACGAGAGCATGAGCAGCCCCAGCTCGCGCTCGAGGTCGCTCCTGACCTCCGGAAGGTCGAGGCCGGACCTGTCCCGGAGCTTCTTCACCTCCTGGAGCGCGCCGAAGGGCTTCCGCCCGGCGGCCTCCTCCGCCCTCGCGTTGCGCTGCTCGACGAGGAGCAGCCCCCATTTCGCCTGCGCCTCGAGGAGGACGTAGGCGCCGTAGTCCTTGCCGTCCCCGGTCTCCTTCATGAGCCCCTCGTGCGTGGGCCCGAAGAAGTAGGTGAAGTTGATCGGCTGGTGCGGGATGACGAGCTCGGTGCCATCCCGCAGCGTGCGGAAGCGGAGCATGAACGGCCCGTCGATCTCGGCGATCTTGTCATGCGCCACGCGCAGCTCGCCCGTGGCCTTGACGAACGCGGAGCCGTGGGCGCGGCCGCGGATGCGCGCCTGCGCGAGGACGCAGTCGCTCTGGAAGCGGGATTTCGGGAACCCATCGACGAAGCGCTGGAGCCGCGCGGCCGCGTCCTCGTCGCGCGCGGCCTCCGCGAGGAGCGCGCGGGCGGCGGCCGCGTACTCGCGGATCCACGGCTCCGAGCCGTCCTTCGCGAGGCGGTCGAGCGTCTGCCGCCCCGCGTCGGTGAGGATCCCGGCGGCGACGTCGCGGCGGGCCTCGAGGAGGGCCTTCTCCTCGTCGCGTTCCTCGTTCTCGCGGACCATGTCGATCATGCGCGCCGTGCGGACGGTCTTCTCGGAGCCGTCCGCGAGGCGCACGCGCACCTCGGAGGGCGACTCCTCGAGGACCTCGCGCACGAGGTCGACGTGGACGTCGCCCTTCTCGTCGATCCAGCGGACGAAAGGGCCGTTCGGGATGGAGAGAAGGAGGAGGCAAAGGAGCCGCACGAAGGGGTAGTATAGGCGCCCCGTGCTGGAGACGTTCGACAACCCCCGGCCGGAGCGCGACTACGAGATCGTGATCCGGTGCCCGGAATTCACGTCCGTGTGCCCGAAGACGGGGCTCCCGGACTTCGGGACGATCACGATCCGGTACGTCCCCGACCGGGCGTGCGTGGAGCTGAAGTCGCTGAAGCTCTACCTGGTCGAGTACCGGAACCGGGGCATCTTCTACGAGGCGGCGGTGAACGCGATCCTCGACGATCTCGCGAAGGCCTGCCGCCCGCGCCGCATGGAGGTGGAGGGCGCCTTCACCGCCCGCGGCGGCATCACCACGACCGTCGTCGCGCGGACGCCCTAGCCCGCGCAGGAGGCCCGAATGGGGCGCGACCTCGTCCTCAACCTGATCAAGCTCTCGCTCCTCGGCGTGCTCGCCCTCCTGCTCGTGATCCGCGTCTGGCAGGGGAACTCCGTCGAGAGCCGCCTGCTCGACCTGCAGGGAGTGGTCAACGAGCGCGCCACCAAGGTGGAGGGCGGGCTTGCCACGCTCGAGGACCGGACCGAGAAGCTCGCTCGCGACCTCGAGAAGCTCGCGGCGGAAGGCGTGCGCGCGGCGCCGGGCATCGCCCACCCGCCCTCGACGGGAG
>WYBS01000093.1 GCA_011525755.1 Planctomycetaceae bacterium | reverse complement strand
TGGACCCGGACGACTGGACGGCGCTCCGCAAGGTGGTCGAGGAGCACCTGCCGGCGGTCGAGGACGAGGCGCGCGAGCTCACGGCGCCGCTGCGGCAGGCGGTCGAGGGGACGCGGTTCGACCTCGAAGGGCGGTGGGAGGCCCTCGAGTACCTGTGCGGCCGGCTCGAGGCGATCGCGCACAAGCAGCTCCGGGGCGTCGCGTTCTCCGACGCCGAGCGCCAGCTCATCAAGGGATACGGCGAGTGGCTCGCGGACGTGATGTTCTACGCGGGCAACACGTACTCGGACCCGCGCGACGACGCGATGCGGGTCTCCGAGGTGTTCTTCGACCCGGCGCGCGGGAAGCGGCTCCTCGCGGGCGTCGGCCGGCCGCACCCGATCTGGGTCGTCTACCCGTGGCAGGGGAAGGACGTGATCTGCAAGGGCGCGGTGATGGCCTACCACGAGTTCGAGCGCGACGCGCCGCTCGACGACACGGAGTGGAAGGCGCTCCTCAGCTCGCCCGCCGCGCCGAAGCCGCCCCTCTGGGCCGAGCCCCTCTACGCGCGGTGAGCTGCCATCGAGGTCACGGTGCTTTCATGATCCCGACACATCCCGGCAAGATCGTGCGCGCGCACTTCCTGCGGCCGATGAAGCTGTCGCAGGTGCGGCTCGCGGCGTACCTCGGGATCCCCCTCCAGCGGGTCAACGAGATCGTGCGGGGCAAGCGCGGAGTGACGTCCGAGACGGCTTGGCTCCTCTCGCAGCCGTTCGACACGACACCCGACTTCTGGCTCAACCTGCAAACCGCGCACGACCTCGCGAAGGCCCGGCCGCGGCGCCGCGTCCCGTCCGTGAAGGGCGCTGGCTGAAAACCCGGTCGTGGTGGTCGCGACAGAGAAGGACCTCTCGCGGATCCGCGAGAGGTGAAGCACGCGGCTCCGGGCCAGCGGGGAAGCGAGGGGGCTCCGGGGGAGGGCCGCCGCCGTCGGATCCATGCCGTAAGATGTCACCGGTGCGGGAGCGAGGCGTGTCCCACGACCGGAGCGACGAGTCGGCGCTGGCGAAGGCCCGCTGGTTCCAGTCGCTTTCCGTCGAGGAGCGCCTCGCGCTCTTCTGCGAGATCACCGAGATGGCGATTGCCAGGAACCCCGCCCTCCTGAGAGGCAAGGATGCTCGCCCGGCTGACGGACGTATTCAGGTCCTTTCAAGAGCATGACGTCCGTTACCTGGTGATCGGCGGGATCGCCTCGGTGCTTCACGGCGTTCCTCGAGCCACCTTCGACCTGGACATCCTGATCGAAGCGACACCGGCAAACGCGCAGAGGTTGCTCGATGCGCTCCTCGCCGCCGGGCTCCGGACTGCCGAGTTGACCGACGCGGCGACCTTGCTCTCGAAGGAGATCACGATCTTCAAGGACAAGGTCCGCATCGACGTGCAGACGAGGACGCCCGGCCTTGAGTTCGCCGCTGCATGGTCACGCCGAGTGACGGCTCGCCACGAGAGTCAGGACTTCCACGTTCTCTCAAGGGCCGACCTCATCGCGTCGAAGCGGGCATCGGGCCGGCCCATCGACCTCGAGGACGTGCGCATGCTCGAGGGCGGTGCGGCGTAGCCGCCGTCGAGGCCCGACGGCTCAGTGGAAGAAGCCGCCGCCGCGGAAGCCGCCGCCGCCGCCGCCGGACGAGGGCGGCGCGGGGATCGGGATCCGCATCCCGAAGCCGCCCGCGTCGCTCCGGCCGAGGCCGAGGATCGCGAGCGCCCGGTACCACATGCTGCGGAAGCGGGACGGCCTCGGCACGTCGATCGACCGCGGCAGGTCGCCGTCCCTCTCCGGCTTCCCCTCGATGCGGAGGCCGCCCTCCTGCCAGCGGCGCAGCACGTGCGCGAGGTCGTCCTTCATCGGCTCCTCGAAGATCGCGACCGCGCGGCGGATTCCCTGCGACAGGAGGAGGTTCGCCGAAGGGAGGTCCTGCGGGAAGACCATCCAGCGGTTGTCGAGCTTGCCGGGCTGCGCCGTGCGCGCGGGGAACCGGCGCGCGTCGAGCAGGAATGCAGGTGGGGCTCCGGGGCGGAGGCCTTGCGCCGCGAGCGCGTCCGCGCCCGCGGCGAGCGCCGCGAGCAGCGGCTCCTGGTCCACGATCGCGTCCCGCCCGTGCGATCCGTTGTAGAGCGGGACGGGCCGGAACCCCTTCGCCGCGAGCGCCACGCCCGCGGCGACCGAGGCGACGCCCTCGAGGTCTACGACGATCGCGGCCGCCCCCTCCCGGACCCACCCCACATCCACCTGCGGGAGCTCCACGCTCCGCTCGAGGCGCCACGCCGAGGCGAAGAGCACCGGCTTCGCCCAGCGCGACCACTCCGCCGCGGCCGGCGCCCACACCTCGTAGAGCCGTTCGCCCTCAGACATCGCTCCCCTCCCTCACGAGCACCGCGGCGTCCTGCGCGCGCCAGTCGATGAGCGGCCGCGGCGCGACCCGGCCGTACGCGCCCGCCGCGCGCCCGTCCACCGTGAAGACCCCGACGCACGCGTGGAACGCGCCGACCGGCACCGACTCGAACCGGCGCTGCGCGACCCAGTGGCCCGGGTGCCGGCGCGCGTCGCGCACGCTCGCGCGGAGCTCCTTCTCGTCGGCGACGCCCTTGAGGCCGATCGCGTCGCCCACGCGGCCGAGCGCCGGCTTCAGGATCCACTCGCCGTCCGGCGGCGGGGCGTCGCGCGGCGAGCGCGTCTCCGGGAGGAGCGCGCGCCACGCTTCCGTGCGCGCCTCGAGCTCGTCCCACACGAGCGGGAGCCGCTTGCTCTGGGTGAGGATCGCGTGCGCCGGGTTGCCGACGGGCGTCTTCCCGCCGCGGAAGAAGTGCGAGGAGCCGCAGGCGCTTGGCGTCTCGGGCAGCCACTCCGACGGGAAGAAGCGGAGGAGGAGGTCCACGCGCCCGTCGAGCCAGTCGCAGAGGACGCGCGCGCGGCCGCCCTTGTCCCAGCGGAGGTGCGCGGGGCTGCCGAGCCACGTCCGGAAGCCTCTCGCTTCGAGCTCGCGCGCGAGGAAGGCCATCACCTGCCGGTCGTCGGTGTACGCGGTCGCGTGGACGAGGCCTACGAGCCCCCCCGGCGGCGCCGCGCGCGCGACTGCGTCGGCGAGCGCGCCCGCGGGGTCTCCGGCGGGGCGGAAGCCCGGGTAGCGCGACGCGACGAGCCGCGCGATCCCGCCCGCCTCGATGAAGCCGCCGGGGACGTCGCTGTTCACCTCGGAGACGCGCCAGCCGTCGGCCGTCGGGTGGAAGTCGAAGCGGAGGACGCGCGCGGCGCCGGCGGTCGCGCCGAGGCGCGGCGCCTCGGCGAGGCGGCGGCGGACGGCGCGCGGGAGGCCGAGGCTCCCGTGGAGGTCCGGGCGGCGGAGGAGCTCCTCCTCGATGGCGTGCGTCTCGCGCGCGAGGGCCTCCGCGGCGGCGGCGAGCTCCTCCCATGCGCGCGGCTCGAGCGCGAGCGGGAACGGCGCGATCGACGGCAAGTCGCCGACCTGCGGGTCCCACTTGCAGCAGTCGAAGATCGCGCGGCGGCGGACCTGCTCGAACGCGGCGTCGTCGAGGGGGGGGAGGCTCGCGATCACTCGAAGTCCCCGAGGTGCGCGACCCAGGCGACGCCTGCCGCGAGGAGGAGCAGCGCCGGGAGGAGCGCCGAGAGCTCGCTCCGCGCGGGCCGCTCGGGGCTCGGCGCGGAGGCCTTCTGGAGGAGGATCGCGAGGACCGCGATCGCGGCGGCGGGCCAGCCGCGTTCGACGAAGTCCCTGATCGTCGCGTCGGTGGAGCGCCAGTCGCCCGCGACGGAGCGGCCGAGGACGAGGCCGGCCGAGGCGAGGAAGGCGCCGAGGCGGAGGCCCGAGGCGGGGTCGCGGTCGATGGTGACCGCGTCGGAGAGGCGGCAGGCGCGTTCGGCGAGCCACCAGAGGCCGAGGAGCGCGCCGGTGGAGAGAAGTCCGCAGAAGACGACGACCCACCAGCCGGGGCCGTCGCCGATGTTGCCGCCGGCGAAGCAGAGGGTGATGCCGAGCATGGCGCCGAGGAGCGCGTGCAGCGCGGCGCGGTTGGAGCGCTCGACGACGTCGTCGCGCGCGCTGACGCCGAAGTAGGGGACGACGAGCATGCCGGCGCCGACCCAGCCGATGCCCATGACGGCGTAGAAGAAGATGTAGGTGGGGCTGTCGCGGACGTCGAACGACGCGAAGAGCGCGAGGACGGCGAGGAGGAGCGCGAGGCAGGCGAAGGGCGCGACGGCGAGCGCGCGGCGGAGGCCGGGCGATGCGCCGCGGGGCGCGACACTCGCCACCTCGCGGAGCCATCGCGGCCACGACGCGACGGCGGCGATGCCCGAGACGACAAGCGCGAACACCTCGGAAGGTGCCAAGATCGGGATTCTATCGCGCGCGCGGCTGCGCTATTCGCGCGGCTGTCGGGCGGTGTGGGGGGGCGCGGGGGGGAGTGGCCCGCCGCGCGCGATGTCCTGCCGAGCCTTCTGCTCGGCTCACGGCTCACGCTAGCGGTTCAGCAGGACGACGAGCCCGAAGACCACGAGGAGGACCGCGAGTGCGGCGAGGTAGCCGAAGCCGCGCACGGGCCGCAGGAGGAGGGGCGTCGCGGCGCGGACCGTCGCGATCTCGGCCTCGAGCTGGCTCGCGACATCGGCTCCCTCGTCCCGGCGGACGTCGGAGAGGATCCGCTTGAGGCGCCGGTCGTCCCACGGGAAGGCGCGCGCCTCGAGGCGGCGGCCGGTGGCCGGATCCGCCTCCCGGATCGCACGATCGCGCCGACGCTCGAGGCGAAGCGCCTGGAGGCACCAGAGAACAACGGCAGCGAAGCCGCCGAGGGGGCGCCAATCCAGTCTGTCGCCGGCGTTGAGCAGCAAGAAGACCCAGACGAGGGAGCAGAGAACCGCCAAGGTGATCGCGACACCGTGCCTCTTCAGGACCGTCAGCGTGGCGGACGGATCGCGCCCCGGCGGGCCCGGGCCTGGCGAGACCACGCGCTGGGTCATGAGGCTTGCGAGCCGTGGCCCCCTGCCGGACCGGCAGGGGGCGAAGGCTTTTGGGCCCAGTTGGACTTGAACCAACGACCCCCCGGTTGTCGATCCGCCCAGGCGCACCCGACGCGAAGCGCTCCGAAAGCGCGTTGCGGTCTCATCTGCGCGACACTCTACGCGCGATCACTGACACGCCCTCGTGGTCCGCCACGTCGCACTTCATCGCGACACGTTGCGGTGGCCCCGTCGTCGGCTCTGCGCGTTGAGGCGCGCGCGCGGGACACGCTTCTTGGACGTTCAGCCAGTGCAGCCGGCTGCTCATGCCCTGCGGGGCCAGCGGTCCCTCGGTTCGACGGCTAGCGTGGGGCGATTGTGCGAAGCAGCTTTCCGCACTCCCCAGCCATCTGGCCACCGCCAATGTCGTTGAGCTGTGGGATCGACGCCCAGTAGTCTCGAAACTCGGCGACGACCTTGGCGCATCCCTCGTAGCGGATCTTGCGCAACGAGTACAAGGCCTCGTGCGCCAACCCGTACCTCCGGCGTAAAGCCTCGACTCTGTCCCACGGCATCCCGCCATTCCACCAACCGGCCTTGAGCGTCGGGGCAACCGTCTTCCAGAACTCAAGTTCAGTTCGCAGGAAGGCCGTCAGGTCCTCGCCCACGCCGGGCCCGCCTGCGTCTCCCATCGCGGTGATGATGTGCAGGCGAAGCACCGCATAGGATTCGTCCCTGAAGGCCGAGCACAGATGCGGAGCAGCAAGTTCTCGGCACTCGACGATGACCTTGAACGCGACGTCTCGGGCCGGCCAGTGCTCGGTTCCGATTGCGAACTTGAGGGCCTCCTTGGCCCGTACGCCCGCGTCGGGGATTGCGCGGATCTGCTCCAGTCGCCGGTCAGCTTCCACACGCGCGGACGCGACCCGGAGGACCTCCCGCCTCAATGCGGCTTCGTCCTTGTCGAACGGAGCCAGGGCTGAAGGGCCCTTCGTCCTGCTGACGACCACGTACACCCGGCCGGACTCGATCCAGGCGATGGACACTCCGAAGCCGCCCCAAGGCGCGGCTGGAGCCCACCCGTCCTCCGCACTCTTCAGGAACAGGACCATGCGGCGCCCGGTGACGACGCGCGGCTCCGTTGCGTCCGCCTCGCCATGGCGCTCGTAGTCGATCGTCCGTGCTGCGTCGTCCGCAAAGGCGGCCAACTCCGGAATCCGCAGCGTGGCGTCGGGCCTGAGGTCGCCCCACCACGACTCGACGACCACGACATCCCCGTCGATGCGTTCACCCTCAGTAACGACGACCACGTGCGTTGCAGCCCATGCCAGCCTGTAGACGCCGAAGGACGGACGAATTGCTCCGATGGTCGGGGATACGGCGAGGAGGAGGACGACGGCACCCAGGCCGGAGCGCCGCACGGCGCCACGGAGACGACTCAAGCCATGTGACAGCCCGAGGGGATAGGACGAGCTTCGCCTCCGGCCGGGACCCATCCTCACAATGCTACGACCGGAGGCGTTGCCCTGTGTCACGACGGCCCCTCCTTGCTGTCAGACCCCGTCCGGCGGCAGACTGCCGGAACCATCGAGAGGCCGGCGGATCCGCGGCACGCCCGCCGCGATGTCCCGTTCGGCAGCCTCGCGGCCCATGCGCCGCGCCTCGCGAGTCCGGTCGACGCGGTCGCGCAGCAGCACGGCCCAAAACACGAGGG